>CAZZAH010000219.1:0-1525 GCA_964652115.1 uncultured bacterium
CACGGCGGCGGTGGACCCGGCATGGGCCCGATCTGCGTGGCGAAGCACCTCGCGCCCTTCCTCTCGAGCCATCCGGTGATCCGGACCGGCGGCGAGAAGGGAATCGGCGCGATCTCGGCCGCGCCCTGGGGCAGCCCGAGCATCCTCACCATCAGCTACGCCTACATCGCGATGATGGGGAGCCACGGCCTGGCCGAGGCGACGCGCACCGCGATCCTGAACGCGAACTACATCGCCTCGCGCTTAAAGGAACACTACCCGGTGTTGTACAGAGGCTCGAAGGGACGGATCGCTCACGAGTGCATCATCGACCCGCGCGCCATGCTGAAGGCGGCCGGGCTCGAGATCGACGACGTGGCGAAGCGGCTCGTCGACTACGGATTCCATGCGCCGACCATGTCGTTCCCGGTGCCGGGCACGCTCATGATCGAACCGACCGAGAGCGAATCGCTCTACGAGCTCAATCGGTTCTGTGACGCGATGATCTCGATCCGCGAGGAGATCCGCGAGGTCGCCGAGGGCCGGGCCGACAAGACGCAGAACCTGCTGAAGAACGCGCCGCACACCGCGCGCGTCGTCTGCGCCGACGAGTGGAACCGTCCCTACCCGCGCGAGCGTGCCGCCTTCCCGTCGGCGTCGACGCGCGAGCACAAGTTCTGGCCCTACGTCGGTCGGGTCGACAACGCCTATGGGGATCGCAACCTCTGCTGCGTTTGGTCGCCCGAGATGATCGAGGCCGAAGGGCAGCACTAGCCGCGATCCGCCCGCGGCTTTTGCGCTGCGGGCGGGCGGATGCGTGGAGGAACGGTGGCGAAGAGTCCGGACGAAGCGATGGCGACCATGATCGCCAACATGAAGACGAACACCGGCAAGACCCTCGAGCAGTGGGTGGCGCTGGCGCGCGCGAAGAAGCTGGCGAAGCATGGCGAGGTGGTGAAGTTTCTGAAGACCGAGCACGGCCTCGGTCACGGATTCGCCAACCTGGTCGCGCACTCCACGCTCGAAACCGGATCGATCAGCGCGGAGAGCAGCGATGCGTTGATCGATGAGCAGTACGCGGGCGCGAAGGCGGCACTGAAGCCGCTCTACGATCAACTCATCAAGAAGATCAACGCCTTCGGATCCGACATAGAGATCTCGCCGAAGAAGGCTTACGTTAGCCTGCGGCGCGCGACGCAGTTCGCGATCCTCCAACCTTCGAGCGCGACGCGGCTCGACGTCGGCCTCAAGCTCAAGGGAACCGCGCCGGCCGGTCGACTCGAGGCCGCGGGCAGTTGGAACGGCATGGTCACACATCGCGTGCGGCTCGAATCGGCGAAGGATGTCGACGCGCAGCTTGTCGGCTGGCTCAAGGAGGCGTACTCATCGGCTGGTTAGCGCTCTCCGCGCGGCGCGTCACCCGGAGTGTCGCGCCACTTACCGCACGAAGAGCCGCTCGCCCTTCCGGCTTCTTGCTGCACCTCTGCACCCTTCTCGCGATGTGGGTGGCGCTGCTCCTGCCCGCCACGGTGACCGCGAGTCAGGA
>CAZZAH010000219.1:1625-7292 GCA_964652115.1 uncultured bacterium
GCGGCGTTCGCGGTGCCCTACGCTATCTCCTCGCAGGTCCACGTCACGCCCGGCATGGCGCACCTCTCGTCTACGGGATTGACGCGCGGCGCGGCGACCGGCGCGATCGTGCACCGTATCGCGACGGGGCCACAAGGCAACAGCGACGGCGCCATCGCCGTGGCGGCCGTGGGCAGTGTGGTCGAAGCTGCGCTCGGCTTCGAATGCGCACGACGCTTCCACCTCGATCCCGGACATGCACACCTGATCGAAGCGGGTGGTGACCTCGGGTTGCTGGCGGGAATCGAAACGGAGCTCGCCTTCCAGATCGGTCGCGACGACGAAGTGAACGTGGACGGCTTTCCGGTATCGAGCGGCCCCGACCGCAGCACCGAGTACGTCACCGTGTTGGCGGGCAAGTACGTCGGACACGCGCTGGGAGCACTCTACGGCATGCACGCCGGCGCGACCTGGGGTGACGCCGAGGTCTTCCGCACCGCATCGCTTCTTTGTCAGGTCACGGCACTCACGCTCTGGGATCAAGGCACGGACAACGAGGACAACATCGCGGGCGCGGTGTTCGGCGCTTCGATCGTGGGGCCATACCTCGGGCATCGATTGACGCGCGGCACCGACTTCCGTGCGACGCCGGCGATCTTGATCGACTTAAGCAGCATCGCGGGCGGAGCGCTCGGTCTGGCCGGCGTTTTTCTCCTGGCCCAGGGAGATCCGAAGCACGAGCAGTACTTCCTCGCGGGCACGACCGGAGCGCTCGCCGGTTTTGGGCTGAGCTACTCGGGGTTCAGGAACAATTCGGCGCGTGGTATGTCGGATCTGGATTTGCACATCACGCCGGTCGCGCTCTCGGATCGCCAGATCGGGCGCGCGAGCACGCAGGTACGCTCCGCGCGTTCCCTCGTCCGGCCGGGAATCGGGCTGTCCGCGAGTTTCTGAGCCCGGACATTCCCGTTGCGACGTGCCGGTCCACTCGGGCAAATTCCTCCGTTCTTCTATCCATCGGAGGTCGGATGAATTGGCTCGTCGTCAGCATGAAGTGGATCATGTTGGTGTCCGGCGTACTCACCTGCACGATGTTCTACGCCGCCATTGCGCCGCAGGCCGCGCTACGCAGCACGTTCGGTCAGGACTTACAGGGCCCTGTCGCTGAGATCGTCGTTCGGAACTGGGGCGTGCTCATCACGCTCATGGGCGCGATGCTCATCTACGGTGCGTTCAACGTCGCGGTGCGTCCGCTGATCCTGAGTGTGGCGGGTCTGAGTAAGGTGGCGTTCCTTCTTCTCCTCGGGACATTCGGCCGGACATTCCTCGGACATCAAGCGGCCACGGCGCTGGTCAGCGACATCCTCCAAGTCACTTTGTTCATTGCCTACCTCGTCGTCGCGCCGACGGCACGTCGCGCGACCGCCAGGCGCTGATTCGCCTCTCAAAGATCCACCGCATGGCAGGCTACGTGTACATCTGGGAGTTCGAGGTCCCGTCGGAGAATCGAGCGGAGTTCTTGCGGCACTACGATCCGAACGGCACTTGGGCGGAGCTCTTTCGCCGGGCCCCTGGTTACCTCGGCACGACGCTGCTTCAGGATCGGCGATTATCCACTCGCTTTCTCACGATCGATCGTTGGACGAGCAGCGAGGCCCGCGAGGCATTTCTCCGGTCCTACCAATCCGAGTACGATCGAATCGATCGGCTGTGTGAACGTCTGACCACCCTCGAGCGGAATCTCGGCGCGTATTCCGAAGTCGACTCCGGCGGCGCCAGGTGAACGCAATCGAAGATCAGGTCCGGCCGCATCAGCAAGAGGACGCGGCGGCGGCGATCACCCGCGGAGGTCCGACGGGCCTGAAGCCGGCGGGCGGCTTGCGCGCGCGCACCCTCGAAGGCCTCGATCAACCAGGCATCGCCGATCGGTTGTCAGGTGAGAGAGCATCGCCCGAGGGCCGATCGTGTGACGTCGCGTGGATTGGAGGCGACACCTCGGCGGGACTCGCCGGAGTGACGACCACCTGGTTTGGTCCTGCTTCCTCGAGGTTGCGCCAGGCTCGACGAGCAGCCTCCACGACCGTCGTGTGAATCGGAAGACGGTCGACGTTGGCGAGCGCCTGATGGCGAAATCAACGCTCCGGTGTCAGCTGGAGGTGCAGCTCCCCTTCAATGCGCATCGAGCTGCCCTCACACCGACCAAAGCTTGATCGCCCGCGCGTGTGTAACGATGAAACTGATCGGCGTCGGTTCTGCGCTGTTGACGGCGGGGCAAGCGCCGTCCTAGCATCCCCCGCACCTCTCGGATCGCGGCGCGCGCAGGACTGGGGCTTAACTGCCCGCCTCGACCCACATGTGAAAACAAGTTCGAACCGCAGGAGGTCCCCATGCTCCGTCCTTGCGGCGTCGTTGACTGGAGGAAGTGGAGTGGGATCGCGCGACCATCCGCGATTGCCGCTGCACTGATTCTGCTCTCCCCCGCCCTCCCTCCACTTGGCCTTAACGATGCGCAATCCGCCGATCGCGCAAAGCTCACCTTCACACCACCGGTCACCAATTTCCCCACGGAGATCGTGCTTCCGAGCGACGAGGCCGGCCGCTCACCGGGCGGTGACCAGCCGCTTTACGAGGTCGGAACGCACCGAGCCATTACCAACGTGGCGATACGGCGGAGCGACTGCACCGCCGACGCCTACCTCAAAGATCAGCTCATGCTCCAGAACGGCATTTTGACCTCGACCTCACAGGGCACGCCCGCGGCGCGCATCGAGGACGGCGCGGAGGACGAGGATGAACAGACCTACACGCGACCGTTCAATCACTTCTACAACCCGATCAACAATCAGGGCCTCAGCGATCTGGTCTCGGGCATGAACTCGCTTCAGTGGGCGTATAACGCTTCTGGAAACAACGAAAGCTGGGTCAAGGCGAGGGATTCGTTCTACAACTCGGTGACCAAGCCATCGAAGACCCAGCGGCTGACCGAGCTCGGCACGACCTTCTTTCGACTCGGTCACCCGGTCCACCTGCTCGAGGATCTCGGACAGCCCCAGCACACGCGAAACGATGCGCATCGCGTCGGGGCCGAGTACGAGGCCTACTGCCTCGTGCACTACGGCACGCCTGGCGCGATCCAGGGGCTTCCGGCCTTCGGTGCGCCGAGCTTCTCGGGCGGCACCAGCCCCTTCGGCGACGTACCGCCGGAGTTCGCCGGCTTCTGGGACACGGAGCAGTACACGGGTCAGGCGAACTTCACCGTGTTCGGCAGCACGCCGGGGTTGGCGGAGTTCTCGAACGCCTACTTCATCACCGACGACACGATGTTCGGAAACACGCGGCTGGCGGTGCTTCCACGAGCCGGCGCAGGACCCTTGCGGGTCCTCCTCACCGACGCGCTCGACAACCGCTCCACCGCCGCCGCGCACCTCTTCCCGCATCCGCACATCCGGAACACCAATCTCGCGAGCTTCTACGCGAACACGACCAACTACGTCTGGGTGCAACGCGAGGGGACCGACGTTCCGAGCGCGACGCACTACGTCGACTTGAACGTGCGAAACGGCGCTGGCCAGGTGGTCTTCACGATCCCCAGCCTCTTCGCGCTCAACAACGACAACGAGATCGGTTTCGATAACACGACCTACGAGGCGGCGGCTCAGGTGTTGATTCCGCGTTCGCTCGGCTACTCGGTCGGGCTGATCAACTACTTCTTCCGCGGAAAGATCGGCCTCAACGACCCGGCGACCGGGTGGGACAACACCGAGAAGAAGAACACGATCGAGATCCGCAACGACTCGAACGAGGCCTTTGGGGCGGGCACTTGGGAGCTTTACTACGACGACGTGAACGGCAACCGGACGAAGCAGACGCAGTTCGACGCCGGCGCCTACTCGAGCCTCTCGCCGGGAGCATCGTTCACCGCGAAGTACCCGGAGATGCTGTGTGACGGCGGCTACGCCTTCACACTGGTGTTCAAAGGGAAGATCGGCAACGAGGAGAACGCGATCGCGGCGCGGTCGTTCTACGCCGCGCAGGAGACCTGGGTGGGCAACTTCGACGTGCCCAGCGGAGATCCAAACTGCTTCGAAGTCGCCAACCAGGTCTACGCGATCTTCGAGCGACCCACGCCGGCCGGCTACGACATCGTCGCGTACATCGAGTTCGTCGGCTCGAGCGATCTCTTCGCCGTGGCGGGAAACTGCAACGGTGACCAGCTGCAGCTCGGCTTCAGCTCGGATTGCGGCTGGCTGCTCCAAGGCACGATCGCGGGCTCGACCCTGACCAACGGGCAAACCTGCTGCTGGTATTGCCCGCTCAATCCACCTCCGACAGGTCCATGGTTCTGCGGCACCGTGAACGGAATGGAGCGCACCCAATGACGCGGCCCAACTCTCGGGAGGAATCATCCATGCGTAAGATCGTCCTCTTGGTGCTCGCGTTGGTCCTCGCGGTCGCGCCGGCGCACGCGGCCAACTGGAGCCTCACGCTCGACTCGCAGAACAAGACCGCCGCGCCGGGAGTGACGACGACCTTCGACGGCGTGATCACGAACAGCACCGGGGTAGCGCTGCCGATCGACGCGAACATCGGGTTCGTGCTCTCACCGGAAACCGATCTCTTCACGATCGACTTCGCACCCGGCTTCTTGGCGCTCAATCTGGTCGTTCCGTCCGGCGGATACAGCGGCCCGATCTTCACCATCAGCTGGAGCACCGGGGTGCTGCCGGGCACGCTCGGTCAGGGAGACATCCAGATCTCGGCCGGCGATCCGGCGGATCCGTTGGTGCTCGATGCGACCTACTCGCTGCGCGTGCCCGGCGTCGGAAGCTTCTGCAAGGAGGCGACGCCCTTCCTGGCGGCGCGTGCCTCGATTGCGGCGGACGACTCGCTCGGGACTCCGGTGATCGCATATAACGTGGCCGGGGAAGGCGCGATCCGCTTCGCGCGAATCGTGAATCACTCTTGGGTCCCCGAGCTGGTCACGACGGGGGTCGGCGCAAGCGCGGCGCCGTCGCTCGCCTTCGATGGCGGCCGGAAGGCGCACATCGCGTACTACAAGACGACCGCAGGCGACCTCGGCTTCTCCGAAAAGATCGGCGCGTCGTGGACCACGACCACCATCGACGCGACCGGCGACGTCGGAGGATCTCCCTCGCTCGCGATCGATGCGGCCCTCGGCATGCACATCAGCTACTACGACGCGACCAACCTCGATCTGAAGTACGCCTACCGCCCCTACGCCGGCACGTGGACGACGGCCACCGTCGATGCGGGCGGTTCCGTCGGCAAGCACAGCTCGATGGCGGTAGACGAGCTCGGCAATCCCTACATCGCGTACTACGACGAGACGAACGGCGACCTCAAGCTCGCGCGCAAGGTGTCCGGCTCTTGGGTCACGGAGGTGGTCGACGCCGCCGGAACCACCGGCACCAACACGTCACTCGAAGCACAGGGAGGCGTGATCGCGATCTCCTACCGCGACGAGACGACCGGCGCTCACGCGCTCAGGCTCGCCATCGGCACGCCGGGCAACTGGACGAAGGAGCTGGTCGACAACGCGGGCGACCCGGGACTATCAAGCTCGCTCGAGCTCGATAGCTTCGGGCAGCCACGCATCGCCTATCTGAACGCGAACGGAAACGTCGCGCGCTACGCCGCCAAGACGAACGGCGTTGGCTGGGAGTTCGG
>CAZZAH010000220.1:0-5502 GCA_964652115.1 uncultured bacterium
TGGTACGCGCTCTCGCCGTGAAGCGAAGCGTCCAACCCCAGCTTCTCCTCCGCCTCGCTCGTCCGCACCGGGGTGATGCGATTGATGATCGCCAGCATCAGCCAGGTGAATCCGAACGCATAGATCGAGGAAAGGACCACCGCGGCGCACTGCTTCCAGAAGAAGGAGGAGTTACCGAGGAGGAGACCGTTCTGCCCTGCGCTATTGACCGCCGTGGTTCCGAGGACCCCGAGGAGGATGATGCCGAGCGCGCCGCCCACGCCGTGCACGCCCCACACGTCGAGCGCATCGTCCCAGTGCAGTCGGTTCTTCAAGCTCACCGCGAGATAGCACACGACGCCGGCGATGACGCCGATCAAGGCGGCGCTGGTCGTGGTCACGTAACCGGCGCAGGGGGTGATCGTCGCGAGCCCCGCAACCGCTCCGGTGAGGAAGCCGACGAACTTCGGCTTCCGCTCGAATCTCCAGGCGAGCAAGAGCCAAGTCGGGCCGGCGAAGGACGCCGCGATGTCGGTGTTGAGGAAGGCGAGGCCGGTCACCGCGTCGACGCGCAGCTCGCTCCCCGCGTTGAAGCCATACCATCCGAACCAGAGCAGACCCGTGCCGAGCGCGACGAGCGGAATGCTGTGGGGAACGCTGTCGGTCACGCGCCTTCGCCCGACGTAGAGCACCGAGGCGAGGGCCGCCATCCCCGCGATGTTGTGCACCGCGATGCCACCCGCGAAGTCGAGCACGCCCCACTTCGCCAGAAGACCGCCGCCCCAGATCATGTGCACGAAGGGGAAGTAGACGAGAAGGAGCCAGGCCACCAGGAACATCAGGTAAGGCCCGAAGCGAACGCGATTGGCGAAGGCGCCGGTGATGAGCGCCGGTGTGATGATCGCGAACATCATCTGGTAGGCGACAAAGACGAAGAGCGGGATGTGGCCGTCGGCGAAGGGCGTGTTCGGTCCGATTCCGCGCAGAAAGGCCATGTCGAGGTTGCCGATCACTCCCCCTTCGCCGCCGCTGAAGCAGAGGGAGTAGCCGCAGAGCCACCAGATCATGGTGGTGACACCCATCGAAACGAAGCTCTGGATCATGATCGCGAGCACGTTCTTTCGCCCGACCAGCCCGCCGTAGAAGAAGGCGAGCCCGGGCGTCATCAACATCACGAGGCTGGTCGCGACCAGCATGAAGCCGGTGTTACCGGTATCGAACGTCGGCATGGAATCCTCCTCGGCCTGCGGCGCCGACGGACTCGTCGGCTTCACATGCCACGCAAAGAGGAGACTGCCGCGGTGCTCGGTCGTGCTATCGGGGAAATCCTGAATCGGGCTTCGTGATTCCTTAGGCGGGCGGCGTCACTCGAGCGGGGTCAGTCCCTCGCGGATGGCGTACTTGGTCAGCTCCGCCACCGAGTGAAGCCCGAGCTTTTCCATGATCTGACGGCGGTGGGTTTCGATCGTCTTGCCGCTGACCGAGAGCTGCGCCGCGATCTCCTTCGTGCCATGTCCTTCCGCCAAGAGCTGCAGCACCTCGCGCTCGCGCGGGCTCAGGAGTTTGAAGGCGGAGTCCTCGGCCGGCGGCACACGCACCGCGAAGTCCTGCGCCACGACGTCGGTGATGGCGGGGCTCAAGTAAACATGCCCCTCCCGCGCCGCGCGCATCGCACGCACCACTTCCGGGAATGGGCTGTCCTTGAGCAGATACCCGCGCGCGCCGGCCCTCAGTGCCTCCGCCACGAAGCGCCGATCGGAGTGCATCGACAGAATGAGCACCCGCGTGGCCGGCAACTCGACCACGACGCGGCGCGTCGCCTCGATGCCGTTCAGCCCCGGCATCGAGATGTCGAGGAGCGCCAGGTCGGGCCTGAGCTCGTGGCAAAGGCGAAGCGCTTCGAGGCCATCAGACGCTTCTCCCACCACGCTCCAGCCGGGCGTCACCGCGAGCAGCGCGCGGAGCCCATCGCGGAAGAGCTGATGGTCGTCCGCCAGGAGCACGCGGAGATTCACGGCGTCCCGATCGCCGCGAGCGGCACTTGAATGATGATCGTGGTGCCGGAGCCAGGGGAGGACCGCACCTCGAGCGCGCCGCCGAGATGATTGACCCGCTCGCGCACGCTGAAGAGTCCGAAGGTCCCCATCTCCGCGCTGGCGGCCCGAGCTTCCGCCTGCGCCGGCTCGAATCCGACGCCGTCATCGATCACCGTCAATCGAAGCATGCCTCGCTCCGAGCTCAGCTCCATCCTCGCCTCCGTCGCCGACGCGTGCTTGATCGTGTTGGTCAAAAGCTCGCGCGCCGACTTCCAGATCATCACTCGGGCCGGCTCGGAGAGCGAGGGGAGATCGCGAGCCGCTCGCACCGAGATCTTGACCGGATGCTTCGCGCTCAGCTCCTCGGCTAACCACTCGAGTGCGGGCGCGAGGCCGAGCTCGTACAGCACCGGCGGGCTCAGCTCCGCGGTCAAGCTCCGCGTGTAACGAATCGCGCGATCGACCAGCGTGAGGATGTCCTCGAGGTTGGCCTCAAGGCCCGAGAAGACGGCGTCACCGGCGAGATGCGCGAGGCGGAGCCGCACGAAGGCGAGGGCCTGCCCGAGATGATCGTGGAGGTCGGCCGCGATCGCGCGTCGCTCGCTCGCCTCGGCCAGGGCGAGCTCGTTCGCCAATCGGCGAAGCTGCTCCCGCTGGCGTTCGAGCTTGGCGCGCGCTCGACGATGCTCCTCGATCTCCGCCTCGAGCGCCCGGTTCGCGGCTCGAAGCTCCGCGGTCCGCACCTCGATTTGCCGCTCGAGCTCGCCGTGCGCCCGGAGCGCCACGCGATCGGCGAGCTGATGCTGCGCGTACATCCGGAGCATCTCGGCCAGCGAATCGATGAGCGCGCGCTCCTCGCGGAGGAAGGGACCTTCATCCGCCTCCGGACGCTCCTCACGATAGGAGATCTCGAGCAGGCCCTCGTCGCTGCCTGCGCCCTCGACCTTGGCGACGAAGGTCGCGCGCTGAACCCACCCCTCCGCGACGAAGGCGGGCGTGGCGTAGACCTCATCGAGCAGGCGAAGCCGCGCACCGCAGATCTCGGGGTGCTGCCACGCCGACGGCAGGGCTTCGACGATCTCGCGCATCAAGCCCGCGATCGGGCGCCCGGTGTCTTGGAGCAGGCGCGCGGTCGTATGGAGCGCGGTCAGCTCCTTCACCCGTTCCGTCAGTCGCTGCTGGATCGAGCTCTCGGTCATCGGACCTACCTCTACCGGAAGCGGCCGGCGGCTTCATCAAGGAATTCCGAGGCTCGGCGACCAAGCTCGGTCGAGCGTCCACTCCGGCTCATCCGCTCACCTCGCACGATCTGCTAGCCTGCGGCTGGCAACTCTCCAGGAGGATCGAATGCAGACGCGCAAGCTTGGAAAGACTGGGCTGGAAGTGTCGGCCTTGGGACTTGGCTGCATGGGCATGAGCATGTCGTACGGTCCGGCCGGAGACCGCGCGGAGATGATCGCGGTTTTGCGCGAGGCGGTCGATCTCGGCGTGACCTTCTTCGACACGGCAGAGGTCTACGGCCCATTCGCCAACGAGACTCTCGTCGGTGAAGCGCTCTCCCCCATTCGCGAACGGGTCGTGATCGCGACCAAGTTCGGCCTCAAGCTCGATCCCAACGGCGCGCCCGGCTGGATCGGCCTCGACAGTCGCCCGGCGCACATCAAGGAGGTGGTCGAGGGCTCGCTCAAGCGGCTCAAGACCGAGTACATCGACCTCCTCTATCAGCATCGCGTCGATCCTGATGTGCCGATCGAAGAGGTCGCGGGGGCGGTGAAGGAGCTGATCGAGGCAGGCAAGGTGAAGCACTTCGGACTCTCGGAGGCGGGCGTCGAAACGATTCGCCGCGCGCACGCGGTCCAGCCGGTCGCGGCGCTTCAGAGCGAGTACTCGCTCTGGACGAGGGAGCCCGAGGCAGCAGTGATTCCCGCGCTCGAGGAGCTCGGGATCGGCCTCGTTCCCTACAGCCCGCTCGGCCGAGGATTCTTGACCGGCAAGATCACCGCGGAGACTTCCTTCGAGCCCGGCGATTTTCGAAACGGGCTTCCGCGCTTTTCTCGCGAGGCGCGCGAAGCGAATCAGGCGCTGGTCGAGCTGCTTGGATCGATCGCGCAGAGGAAGCAGGCGACGCCGGCGCAGATCGCGCTCGCGTGGCTCCTCGCGCAACGGCCGTGGATCGTTCCTATCCCGGGGACGCGCAAGCTCGAGCGGCTCGAGGAGAATCTCGGCGCGGCCGCGATCGCGCTGACGTCGGAGGACCTCAGCGAGATCGCGCGCGCGGCCTCCGCGATCCAGGTCGAGGGCACGCGCTATCCTGAGCACCTCGAGAAGCTGACCGGGCGCTAGCACACCTTCTCCGATCGAACGGAGGCTTGAATGAGCATCGTGATCGGCCACGTCGAAGCGCTCTTTCGCTACCCCGTGAAGTCGATGAGCGGCGAGCGACTCGAGTCGGCGGAGTTGGGCTGGCACGGCATCGCGGGCGATCGACGCTTCGCCTTCCGCCGCACGGAAGATCGCAGCGCCTTCCCTTGGCTCTCGGCCAGCTCACTTCCCGAGCTGCTCCTCTTCGCGCCGTTTCGTCGTGACGACGGTTCCGGCGACGACCCGACCCACGTCCGCACGCCAGACGGTGTGGACCTTCCGATCTTCGGTGAGGCGTTGGCGGCCGAGATCACGCGCCGCCTTCGCGCGCCGGTCGAGATGATGCAGCTTCGGAACGGCATCTTCGATGACGCGAGCATTTCGGTCATCGCCTCGGACACGGTGAACGAGATCGCGAAGTCCGCGGGACAGCGCCCCGACGTCAGGCGCTTCCGTCCGAATGTGCTCGTTCGCGCCGCGCACTCGCACCCCTTCCAGGAAGACGAGTGGGTCGGCAAGATGCTCGTCTTCGGCGAGGGCGAGGACGCGCCCGCGATCAGCGTCACGCTCCGCGATCTGCGTTGCTCGATGATCAACCTCGACCCTGACACCGCGAAGGTCGCGCCCGAGATGATGAAGACGGTCGTGCACGCGAACCAGAACAACGCCGGCGTCTACGGCACCGTAACCCGCGCCGGTCGAATCACGGTCGGGCAGACGATCTTCCTCCGCTCCCATCGCGCCTTCGAAGCCGGCCGCTCCTAACCACCGCGCGATGACTCGATCCAAAGGTGGAATTGCCCCCTTGACGGGCGCGCGACCCGACTTTAAATTACAAAGTACTTTGGTTACCGAGCCGCCGGCCGATGCTGGAGATGAGCGCGGCAGGCGGCTCAGCGAAACAAACAACCGATGAGGCTCACTCGATGCAGGACTCGATCGACCGGCTCGCGGACTCGGTCCGAAGCTCGCAGATGCTGCGCTTACTCCTGGTCGGATTCCTCGCGCTGCTCCTCCACATCCCGATCGCGTTGCTCGGGCGGCTCGTGCTGGAGCGACAGGAGCGACGCGATGCGGCCGTGACCGAGGTGGCCTCGAAGTGGGGCAATCAACAGGTGATCACCGG
>CAZZAH010000220.1:5602-7282 GCA_964652115.1 uncultured bacterium
GCCATCGCGTGGGATCGAGCGCACCTCGCGATCGGCATCTCCGACGCGCGCGCGATCCAGGAAGAGAGCTCGGTCACGTGGGAGCAGGCGAGCGTCCCCTTCCTGCCCGGCACCGGCGGCTTCACCGACGCGGGCACCGGCATCCACGCCGTGGTCGGTGTCGCCGAGGGGAAGGAGCGCTTCGCGTTCTCGCTCCCACTGTCGCTCAACGGCAGCGGCGGCATTTACCTCACGCCCTTCGGCCAGAGCACCGTGGTCGAGCTCAAGTCGAACTACGCGAGCCCGAGCTTTCAGGGCAACTGGCTACCGACCGAGCGCAACGTGACGGCGGCGGGCTTCGACGCGCGATGGTCGATCCCCTTCCTCGGCCGAAACTACCCGCAATCGTGGAAGTCGGAGGTGCCGATGGCCGGCGCGATCGAGGCATCACGCTTCGGCCTCGATCTCGTCAATCCGGTCGATCACTACCGCATGTCGCTCCGCAGCGTGAAGTACGCCACCCTCTTCATCCTCCTGACCTTCGCCACGATCTGGTTGATCGAGGTGCTGGGCGGGGTCCGCGTCCACCCAATTCAGTACCTCTTGCTCGGCGGCGCGCTCTGCCTCTTCTATCTGCTCGAGCTCTCGCTCTCCGAGCACCTCGGGTTCCCCGCCGCCTACGCGGTGGCGTGCGTCGCGGTGATCGCGATGGTGGCGGCCTATGGGGTCGTCGCGCTGCGTCGCGCCTCGCGAGCCCTCTTCGTCGGTGGCGGCGTCGCGCTCTTGTACGGATACTTGTACATCCTGCTGATGAACGAGGATTACGCGCTCTTGATCGGGTCGATCGGGCTCTTCGTGATCCTGGGCGCGATCATGTTCGCGACCCGGCGCGTCGACTGGTACGGCGCGGGACCCAAGAACGCCGAACCTTCGAGGAGGATCTAGCGTGGAGCTCAAGAGCATCGTTCGTATCGCGATCGTCACCGCGGCCCTTCTCTGCGTCCCCTTGCTGGCGATGCAGTTAACGCACGAGGTCGCGTGGAGCTTGGGCGATTTCGTCTTGGCAGGCGCGCTTCTCTTCGGCGCCGGGCTTACCTATGAGCTGATCGCGCAGAGGCGAGGCGGCATCGTCTATCGCGCCGCGGTCGGGCTTGCGGTCGCGACCGGCCTCTTCTTGGTGTGGGTGAACCTTGCCGTCGGGCTGATCGGCGATGAGCAGAACCGCGCGAATCTGATGTACGTCGGCGTGCTCGGCGTCGGCATCGCGGGCGCGGCGATCGCACAGCTCCGACCGCGAGGCATGGTGCGCGCGCTCCTCGCGACCGCGCTCGCGCAGATGCTCGTCGCGGTCGTCGCGCTGGCCGCGGGTCTCGGCTTCACCTTCGCGCAGAACGGTTTCTTCGCTCTGCTCTGGCTGGGATCGGCCCTGCTCTTCCAACGATCGGCGCGGGAGGAGCGCAGGGCGTAGCCGCTTCCTCCGCCCTTCGGTCCCCCGCGCCGACCGGTGGTCGCGTGAGCACCAATTGAGCAATGGGTGATCTGTGAACTGAGCAACTCCCTCCTCCATCTTTCACGCGTCGCAGCGTGGGCCGCATCGATGACTGAAGCGGCCGCCATCGCTCAAGGCGCTACGAAGGAATCATCGAATGGAGGAGCCCTTGCCCAGTCTCCGCGTCGTATTCTGCTTGGCCTTTCTGGCCA
>CAZZAH010000221.1:0-7240 GCA_964652115.1 uncultured bacterium
TGGTGGGGCTGGGGCGCTTGCTCGGCGGCTACCTCGCGCGCGTCTACACGAACGAGCCACTCGGCTGGATGGGCCGGATCCTCGGACCGATCGAGCGCACCTGCTATCGCCTCTCGGGCATCGACGCGAAGCGCGAGCAGTCGTGGATCGACTACGCGCGGGCGACCCTCTGGTTCAGCGTGGCGGGGTTCGCGCTCGTCTATGCGGTGCAGCGACTGCAAGCGGTGTTGCCGCTCAACCCGGCGCTGCTCGGCGCGGTCACGCCCGACTGTTCGTTCAATACGGCCGTCAGCTTCGTGACCAACACCAACTGGCAGTCGTACGGCGGCGAGACCACCATGAGCTACCTCACGCAGATGCTCGCGCTCACGGTGCAGAGCTTCGTGTCGGCGGCGCTCGGCATGGCGATCCTGGTCGCGCTCATCCGCGGGCTCACGCGACGCGAGAGCGGAACGATCGGCAACTTCTGGGTCGACCTCACTCGAAGCACGGTCTACGTCCTGGTTCCGTTGTCGCTGGTGCTGGCGCTGGTGCTCGCCTGGCAGGGCGTGCCGCAGACGTTCGACGGACCCGCGACCGCCACGCTGCTCGATCCGATGAGCGCGAGCGACGGCACCTCGATCACGACGCAAATCATCGCGCGCGGGCCGGTCGCCTCACAGGTCGCGATCAAGCAGCTGGGCACGAACGGCGGAGGCTTCTTCAACGTTAACTCCGCTCACCCCTTGGAGAACCCGACGCCACTTTCCAATCTGCTTCAGATGCTGGCGATCCTCATTTTGCCGACCGCCTTCTGCTTTTGCTACGGCCGGATGGTCGGGCACAGGCCCGAAGGACGGACGCTCCTGGCCGCGATGCTGGTGATCTTCATCCCACTGCTCGTGCTCTGCGCCTGGCAGGAAGCGAATGGCCCGAGCCTCCTCCATCAGAGCGGCATCGCCTACACCGGCAACATGGAGGGGAAGGAAGTCCGCTTCGGCATCGGCAACTCGGCGCTCTGGGCCTGCGCGACCACCGCGGCCTCGAACGGTTCGGTCAACTCGATGCACGACTCGATGACGCCGCTCGGCGGGCTCGTGCCGATGTGGCTCATTCAGCTCGGCGAGGTGATCTTCGGCGGCGTCGGCTCCGGGCTCTATGGCCTCATCCTCTTCGCGCTGATCGCGGTCTTCGTCGGTGGCCTCATGGTCGGGCGCACGCCTGAGTACCTCGGCAAGAAGATCGAAGCGTACGAGGTGAAGATGGCCTCGATCGCGATCCTCTTCCCCGCTGCCTTCGTGCTGATCGGGACGTCGATCGCGGTGATGGCGGCGTCGGGTCGAGCGGGGATGCTCAACCCTGGGCCGCATGGGTTCAGCGAGATCCTCTACGCGCTCTCCTCCGCGTCGAACAACAACGGGAGCGCGTTCGCGGGGCTCTCCGCGAACACGCCCTTCTACAACACGCTGCTCGGGCTCGCCATGCTCTTCGGCCGTTACTGGGTCGCGTTGCCGGTGCTCGCGCTGGCCGGCTCTCTCGCGGCGAAGAAGAAGATCCCCGCCGGCTCGGGCACCTTGCCGACCGATGGCCCGCTCTTCGTCGCGTTGGTGGTGGGCTCGGTGCTCCTGGTCGGAGCGCTCACCTTCCTGCCTTCCCTGGCGCTCGGCCCGATCGTCGAGCACCTGAAACTCGTGAGGTAACGCATGTCTGGCCCTTCGCTCGCGACTCGCCCGACCGAAGAAGCGGCGGTTCGCTTGCCCAGCGTGGGCGCGGCGCCGCGACCGACCTCGCTCACGCCCGCGCTCGTACGACGCGCGGCGTGGCAAGCGGTGCTCAAGCTCGATCCGCGACATCAGGCGAAGCGTCCCGTGATGTTCGTGGTCGAGGTCGGCAGCGCCTTCACCTCGCTGCTCTACATTCGCGCGTTGGTCTCGCCCGGGCCGGAGCCCGCGGCCTTCGTGCTCGCGATCGCGCTCTGGCTTTGGTTCACGGTCTACTTCGCGAACCTGGCGGAAGCGCTGGCCGAAGGACGAGGTCGAGCGCAGGCCGAGTCGCTTCGTCGCGCGCGACGCGAGGTCACGGCCAAGCGCCTCGCCGCTCCCCGGCTCGACGCGGCACGCGAGCTCGTGGCGGGATCGTCGCTCAAGCAAGGCGACCACCTCTTGGTCGAAGCGGGCGACTTCATCCCGACCGACGGCGAGATCATCGAAGGGATCGCGTCGGTCGATGAAAGCGCCGTCACCGGCGAGAGCGCGCCGGTCATCCGCGAGGCGGGCGGCGATCGCAGCGCCGTCACCGGCGGCACCCGCCTCCTCTCCGACTGGCTGGTGGTGCGCGTCACCTCGCGGCCGGGCGACACCTTTCTCGATCGCATGATCGCGATGGTCGAAGGCGCCAAGCGGAAGAAGACGCCGAACGAGATCGCGCTCGACATCCTGCTCGCCGCGCTCACGCTCGTGTTCCTGCTCGCGACCGCGACCCTTTACCCCTTCTCCGCCGAAGCGGTGAGGAGCAGCGGCAACGGCGACACCGTGACGCTCACGGTCTTGATCTCGCTGCTGGTCTGCTTGATCCCGACCACGATCGGCGGGCTTCTCTCGGCCATCGGCATCGCCGGCATGGACCGCATGCTACGCGCCAACGTGGTCGCGACCTCAGGCCGCGCGATCGAGGCGGCGGGCGATGTCGATGTCCTTTTGCTCGACAAGACCGGCACCATCACCTTGGGCAATCGCCAAGCGACCGAGTTCCTGCCGGCCGATGGAGTGAGCGAGGCGCAGCTCGCGGACGCGGCGCAGCTCTCCTCGCTCGCGGACGAGACGCCGGAAGGGCGAAGCATCGTGGTGCTGGCGAAGGAGCGCTTCAATCTACGCGAGCGGCCGATTCACGAGCTCGGCGCGACCTTTCAGCCTTTCAGCGCACAGACGCGGATGAGCGGGGTCGACTTCGATGGCCGTTCGATCCGAAAGGGCGCGTTCGACGCGGTGGCGAAGTACGTGGCGACGATCGGCGGCAGCATCCCCGCCTCGGTCAACTCGACGGTCGAGCGCGTCGCGCGCGAAGGAGCGACCCCGCTGGTCGTGGTCGACGGAAAGCGCGTGCTCGGCACCGTGCGCTTGAAGGACGTGGTGAAAGGCGGCATCCGCGAGCGATTCGCCGAGCTCCGGAAGATGGGCATCCGCACCGTCATGATCACGGGCGACAACCCGCTCACCGCCGCGGCGATCGCAGCCGAGGCGGGCGTCGATGACTTCTTAGCCGAGGCGACGCCCGAGGCGAAGCTCGCGCTCATCCGCGAGCAGCAGAAGGGGGGCCGCCTGGTCGCGATGACCGGCGACGGCACCAACGATGCCCCCGCCCTCGCGCAGGCCGACGTCGCGGTGGCGATGAACACCGGCACGCAAGCGGCGAAGGAAGCGGGGAACCTGATCGACCTCGATTCCAACCCGACCAAGTTGATCGAAATCGTCGGCATCGGAAAGCAGATGCTGATGACGCGCGGCGCGCTCACCACCTTCAGCCTCGCGAACGACGTGGCGAAGTACTTCGCGATTCTGCCGGCCGCCTTCGCCACCACCTATCCGTCGCTCGCGGCGCTCAATGTGATGGGGCTTTCCAATCCGCGCTCGGCGGTGTTGGCGGCGGTGATCTTCAACGCGCTGATCCTGGTCGCGCTCATCCCGCTCGCGTTGCGCGGCCTTCGCTATCGACCGCTCGGCGCGGCGAAGCTGCTGCAGCGGAATCTCTGGATCTACGGCGCGGGCGGACTGCTCGCCCCCTTCGCCGGCATCTGGGCGATCGATCGCCTGCTCGTTCTCTTCCACCTAGCGTGAGGACCACGATGAAGACCGAGATCAAGATCGCGATTCGAATCCTGCTCGTGCTGACCCTGCTGACCGGCGTGGTCTATCCGCTGGTCGTGACCGGCGTGGCGCAGCTGATCTTCCCGCGGCAAGCGTCGGGCAGCCTGATCCACGAAGGCGATCGCATCGAAGGGTCGAGCCTGATCGGTCAACCGTTCGACGACGCGCGTTACTTCTGGGGTCGCCTCTCGGCCACCGGCACGATGCCCTACAACGCGGCGGCGTCGAGCGGCTCGAACCTCGGGCCCTCGAACCCGGCGGTGGTCGACGCTGCCAAGGCGCGGATCGACGCGCTTCGTTCCGCCGACTCGACCGCGACCGGTCCTGTGCCGATCGACCTCGTGACCGCTTCGGGTAGCGGGCTCGATCCGCACATCTCGCCGGAGGCGGCGCGGTTTCAGATCGCGCGCGTCGCCCGCGCACGTGGGCTCGCGGCGGAAGTGATCGATGGGCTGGTGCGCGAGCGAACCGAAGGGCGTACTTTCGGCCTCCTTGGGCGTGAGCGGGTGAACGTGCTCGAGCTCAATCGCGCCCTTGATCGACTGCAATAGGCTCGACGGAGAGCTTGCCCTTGAACGACGCGGAGCGTCCCGATCCGGAGATCCTGCTCGCGCGAGCAAAGAACGAGGCGGCTCGCGAGGCGCGCGGCCGCTTCAAGGTGTTCCTCGGCGCTTCACCCGGCGTCGGCAAGACCTACGCCATGCTCGAAGCGGCGCGCGTTCGCTTCGGCGAAGGCTGGGACGTTCAGATCGGGGTGATCGAAACCCACGGACGGGTGGAGACCGAGGCCTTGGCCCAGGGCCTCGAGCGCATGCCGCTTCGACCGGTCGAGTATGGCGGCCTCACCCTGCGCGAGCTCGATCTCGACGCCTGCATCGCTCGTCATCCGCGCCTTCTCCTGATCGACGAGCTGGCGCACACCAACGCTCCCGGCTCGCGGCACACCAAGCGCTGGCAAGACGTCCTCGAGCTACTCGACGCCGGCATCGACGTCTACACCACGGTCAACATCCAGCACGTCGAGAGCCTGAACGACGTCGTGCTCCAGATCACCGCCGTGCGCGTCCGCGAGACGGTGCCCGATCGCGTGCTCGAGAGCGCGGACGAGATGGAGTTGGTCGACCTTCCCCCGGATGAGCTGACCAAGCGGCTCCGCGCGGGCAAGGTCTACCTCGGCGAGCAGGCCGCACACGCCGAGGACAACTTCTTCCGCGAAGGAAACCTGATCGCGCTCCGCGAGCTCGCGTTGCGCTTCACCGCGCAGCGAGTCGACGCGCAGATGGAGAGCTATCGCCGCGAGCGCGGGATCGAGTCGCCCTGGCCCGCGGCCGAACGGCTCATGGTCTGCATCGGCTCCTCGCCGCGTTCGTCCGGACTGCTGCGCGCGGCGCGGCGGATGGCGAGCGCGCTCCGCACTCCTTGGTACGCGGTGGTGGTCGAGACGCCGGGCATGCGCACCCTCTCGCGCAATGATCGCGAGCGCCTCGAGGCGCACATCCGTCAGGCCGAGGAGATGGGCGCGGAGGCGGTCCGTCTCTCCGGCGAGAACGTCGCGCACGAGCTCTTAGCCTTCGCGCGGAGGAAGAACATCGCGCGCGTCCTGATCGGCAAGCCGACCCACTCGCGGCTGCGCGATCGATTGCGAGGATCGCTGCTCGACGCACTGGTGCGCGGCAGCGCCGGGCTCGAGGTGCACGTCGTCGACGCGACCGAGGTGAGGTCGGAGGCGGTCGAGGCGCCGCATCGTGAGCACGCCGGCGTCCGCTCCTACCTGGAGGCGGCGGCTTGCGTGCTGATCGCGACCGCCTTGGGCTCGCTCATCCGCGGGCGGCTCGACCTGGCCGACATCGCGATGCTCTATGTGCTCGGTATCGTGGTCGCGAGCTTGAGGACGAGCCTCGGCCCTTCGGTCCTCGCCTCCTTCCTGAGCATTCTGAGCTACGACTTCGTCTTCATTCCGCCCTACTACACCTTCGCGGTCGACGACCTGAAGCATGTCCTGAGCTTCGGCGTGATGCTCTGGGTCGGGCTCGTGATCAGCACCTTGGTCGCGCGCATCCGCAGCGAGGTCGAGGCGACGCGAGACCGCGCGCGACGCATGGCCGAGCTCTATGCGTTGAGTCGTGAGCTGGGCTCGATCGCCGGCCGCGCCGGCATCGCCGACAATCTCTCGTCACGCTTGCACGAGCTCTTCCCGCTCGAGGTGGCGGTGCTCGTCCCGGATGCGGAGGGAAGACTCGAGGCGGCGGGAGCGTCGGAGCCCGACTTCGTGCGCGATCCCAAGGAACGGAGCGTGGCGCAGTGGGCCTTCGATCTCGAGCGACGCGCCGGACGAGGGACCGAGACGCTGGCCGGCTCGCGTGGGCTCTACCTTCCGATGCCCGGGACGCATGGCGTGGTGGGGGTGCTCGCGGTCCGGGCGCTCGACCCAAGCGGGCCGCAGGGCACGCTCGACATCTCCCTGCTGCTCCCCTTCGCGCAGCTCGGCGCGCTGGCGTTGGAACGCGCGCGTTTGAGCGAGGAGGCGCGGCGCTCGCAGCTCGCGGTCGAAACGGAGACGCTGCGCTCTTCGCTCCTGAGCTCCGTCTCCCATGACCTGCGCACGCCGCTGGCCGTGATCTCGACCGCCGCCGGAAGCCTACTCGCGCCCGGCGCCGAGCTAAGCGACGCCGCACGGCATGAGCTGCTCTCCGACATCCACGCCGAAGCCTCGCGCCTCTCCCGCTTGATCGAGAACCTCCTCGACATGACGCGCGTCGAGGCAGGCGGCCTCGAGCTTCGAAAGGAGTGGTCGGCGTGGGAGGAGATCGTCGGCTCCGCCCTCGCGCGGGTCGAACGTCAGCTGGTCGATCGGCCGGTCGAGGTTTCGCTCCCGCGTGATCTGCCGCTCATCCTGGTCGACGGGATGCTGATGGAAACGGTGCTGGTGAATCTGCTCGAGAACGCGCTGCGCTACACTCCGCCGCGAACGCCGATCGAAATCCGCGCGTCGGCCGGCGCGACCGAGATCGAGCTTCGGGTGGAGGATCGCGGACCGGGGATCGAAGCGGGAGCCGAGGCGCTGGTCTTCGATCGCTTTCATCGCGGATCGACCCAAGGACGCGGCTTCGGCCTCGGACTCGCCATCGTCAAAGGAATCGTGGAAGCGCACGGCGGCAGCGTCACGGCGGAGAATCGCGAGGACGGCGGCGCCAGCTTCCGCATCGTGCTGCCGCGCATGGAGCCCCCGAAGGAGGCGCCTCGCGAGGAGGGCAGCCTCGAAGATGCGGAGAGCGGCGATCCCCAACCGGAGCGCGCGTGATGAAAGAGGCCATGGATCCAGCTCACGCCATCATCCTCTTGATCGAGGACGAGCCGCAGATGCGCCGCCTGCTTCGGACCACGCTCAGCGCGCACGG
>CAZZAH010000222.1:0-7231 GCA_964652115.1 uncultured bacterium
GTGCCGTCTTGACTTTCGATCGTATCCGAATAATTATTCGACCATGATTTCAGGGGAATTCAGGCTGAGCTATCGGGAGTGCCAAGAGCAGCTAGCGCAGCGCCTGGCCGAACCCGCGCCCGGCCGCATTCAACTCCTCGCCGGACCACGTCAAGTAGGGAAGACGACGCTCCTGCTGGAGCTGGCGGAGAAGTTGGGGTCGGAGGCGATCTATGCCGCGGCCGATTCACCGGAGGCGACCCTCCCTGGATTCTGGGAGCGCCTCTTCGGTCGTGCAGAGGAGCTTGCCGGCACCGGCGGCCGTGCGGTGGTGCTTCTGGACGAAGCCCAGCTCCTCCACGACTGGTCCGCTCGGCTCAAGGGAACCACCGATCGCTTTCGACGGCGCAAGATCCCCGTGCACGTCGTGGCGAGTGGGTCTTCCGCGCTGATGCTCACCGCCGGTTCTCGCGAGACGATGGCAGGTCGCTTCGAACGCCTGGTGCTAGCGCACTGGTCGGCTGCGTCCGTATCCGAGGTGTTCTCGATCGATCGGCAGGAAGCGGCCGAGCTGATCGTGCGAATCGGCGCCTATCCGGGCGCGTTCGCGCTGCGGGGGGACAGGCAGCGTTGGTCGGCGTACGTTCGCGACGCGATACTCGAGCCGGCCATCGGCCGCGACATTGGGGCGCTCGCCGCGGTCCGTCGCCCCGCGCTCCTTCGGCAGGTGTTCGGGGTCGCCGCGACCTCGCCTGCGCGAATCGTCTCGCTCCAAAAGATCCAAGGCCAACTGCACGATTCCGGGGCGCTCGACACGATCGCGAGCTACTTGGCGCTCTTGGAGGAGGCTTTTCTGGTTGCGCCGATCGTCAAGTACAGCGCGGCGGTGTCGCGGTCACGCGCCGCACCACCCAAGCTGGTGACGCTCAGCAATGCCCTGCTGGCCGTGACCGACCCCTTGGGCATCGCCGATCCGAGCACCGACCCGGCTCGCTTCGGGGCCTGGGTGGAGAACGCGTGCTTGGCGCACGCGTGGAATTCCGGACAGCAGCTCTCGTATTGGCGCGAAGAGCCCTACGAAGTCGATGCGGTGGTCGAGGGCAGCTGGGGCTCCTGGGCGCTCGAGGTGAAGACGGGACGATTCGAACCGTCCGACCTCAAGGGTCTGTTTGAATTCGTTCGAAGGTACCCGCGATTCCGACCGCTCGTAGCGTGCAGTGCTCGTGATCGCGCGACCGCTGAGCGTGCCGGGGCGGAGTGCGTGACCTGGCAAGACTTCCTCTTGAACGGAGTGCCGCGCACGCGGGAGGGGCCAACGCGATGACCAGCCGGGGCGGAACGCTGCCCGAGAAGATCGGCGCCTACGAAGTGGTGAGCGAGCTCGGGCGCGGCGGCATGGGCGTCGTCTACCTCGCGCGCGACCCGCGGCTCCAGCGCCCCGTCGCGCTCAAGGTCCTTAGCCCCGAGCTCTCGCGCAACCGCGAGTGGAGCGCGCGCTTCACGCGCGAGGCACGGCTCCTCGCCTCGCTGAATCATCCGAACATCGCGATCATTCACTCACTGGAGAGCGACGGCGGCGTCGACTTCCTGACGATGGAGCTGATCTCGGGGCGGAGCCTCGAAGACGTCCTTCGCTCGGGGCCGCTGACCATCCCGGATGCGCTCTCGATCGGTCGGCAGATCGCGCGCGGACTCGAGGCGGCGCACGATGCCGGGGTCATCCATCGAGACTTGAAGCCGCTGAACGTCATGGTCACGCCGGAGTCGCACGCGAAGGTGCTCGACTTCGGGCTGGCCACGCAGGCAGTGACCTCTCTCCAGGTCGATGCGGCGAGCGCGGCGTCGAGCCTCGAGGATGCCACCCACCTTCTCGCGCAAGAGGACGCGGCCACCGTCGTGTCGGACGCGCGGATCGCGTCCGACTCAGGGCATCAGAGCAGCGCCTCAACCGGAGCGGGAACGCCGGGCTACATGAGCCCGGAGCAGATCCGCGGCCGCGAGGTGGACTCGCGTACCGACGTCTGGGCCTTCGGCTGCGTGCTCTACGAATGCTTGAGCGGGACCCGCGCCTTCGGCGGGCGCAGCAACGAGGAGCGGGTACGCGCGTCCCTCGACGGTCCACTCGACCTGGCAATGCTTCCCGCGCGCACGCCGCCGGCGATTCGCGAGCTGATCCGCTCGTGTCTCGAGCGCGATCGGGCTGGGCGGCTCACGAGCATCGCGGCTGCGCGACAGATCCTCGAGACCGCGCTCGCGCAGCGGTCGTGGGAGCCGGCGGCTGATCGCGGTGCACTGGGCGCCGTCGCGGAACGCGGCGACACCCCGCACAACCTGCCGCACGAGGTGAGTCCGTTCGTCGGCCGTCGGCGCGAGATCGCGCGGATCCTCGATGCGCTCGAGCATGCGCGGCTGGTCACCCTGACCGGCATCGGCGGTGGTGGCAAGACGCGCCTGTCGACGCGGATCGGGAAAGAGTCGCTGTCCCGCTTTCCGGAGGGTGTCTGGATGGTCGAGCTGGCGCCGACGACGGAGGACGCCGACGTGGCGCGAGCGGTCGCGCAGGTGCTCGGTGTGGCGGAGGCGCCGGGGCGCTCACTGACCGAAGGCATCGTGGCGCGCGTCGCGAACGGG
The DNA here is from genome assembly GCA_964652115.1 of uncultured bacterium. Classification (GTDB taxonomy): domain Bacteria; phylum Eisenbacteria; class RBG-16-71-46; order CAIMUX01; family CAIMUX01; genus JADJQY01. Next base: position 2,611 of record CAZZAH010000222.1, read on the forward strand.
TCGCTCCTCCTCATCCTCGACAACTGCGAGCACGTAATCGAAGGGGCGGCGGAGCTTGCGCGCGCCCTCCTCGCCTCGACGCCGGAGATCAAGATCCTCGCCACCAGTCGTGAGCTGCTGGGGCTGTCGGGGGAGTCGTCCGTTCAGGTGCCGCCGCTCGAGCTCGCGGCCCGCGGCTCGCTCTCGTTCGAGGCGCTGGCGTCGAATGAAGCGGTCGAGCTCTTCGCGCAACGCGCCACGCAGGTGCGCTCCGACTTCGCGCTGCGGCCGGAGAACATCGAAGACGTCGCCGAGATCTGCCGGAGGCTCGAGGGCATCCCGCTCGCGATCGAGCTGGCGGCCGCGCGGACGAAGGTGCTGCCGCTTGGGGAGATCTCGCGCCGGCTGGATGATCGCTTCCGGCTGCTCAAGGGGACCTCGCGCGCCGCGCTCCCGCACCATCAAACGCTCGAGGCCCTGATCGAGTGGAGCCACGCCCACCTCACAGAGAATGAGCAATGCCTCTTCCGCCGCCTCTCGCTCTTCCGCGGCGGTTGGACCCTCGAAGCGGCCGAGGCGGTCTGCGCCGACGAAGCGCTCGAGGAGTGGGAAGTGGTCGACGTGCTGACACGCCTGATCGACAAGTCGCTCGTCGTGTTCAACGCCGGCGGTGGGGAAGCGATGGCGCGGTCGCCTGCCGGCTCAACCAGCGTACCTCGCTATCGCATGCTCGAGACCGTGCGCGAGTTCGCGCAGGCGCGCTCCCAGGAATCGCCCGACGGCCCGGAGACGGAGGGCCGCTTCCAGAGCTACTTCACCAAGCTGGTCGAAGCGTCCGCGGCGGAACTGACCGGCCCGATGCAGGGGGAGTGGCTGGCGCGAATCGACGCGGACCTCGACAACGTCCGCGCCGCCACCAGCCGCTCGCTCGCGGGCGCCGATTCCCAGCAGGCGCTCCACCTCACCTCCTCGATGCTGCGCTATCGACTGATCCGCGGGCATTGGCGTGAAGGCCGCGAGACGCTCGAGCGCGCGATCGCGATGCCGGGCGCGCAGGAGCCGACGCAGTTTCTTGGGTTCGCCCTCAACAGCCTCGGCACCTTCTGCTACCAGCTGCACGCGCTCGACGACGCCAAGACGCACTATCGCCGCGCGGTCGACCTTCTGCTCGCGCTCGGCCGCATCGACAAGGTGAGCGCGCCCCTGATGAACCTCGGCAACGTGCACCGGATGAGGGGAGACTTCGACGCCTCCGACGCCACCCTGATGGAGGCGCTCGGCTACATCGCCGAGTCGGATACTTGGATGAACGCGGCGGCGCAGTACAGCCTGGGGAACAACGCGCTCCTGCGCGATGACTACGCGACCGGTCGGGCACGCTTTGAGTCGGCGCTCGCGCTTCACCGAAAGCTCGGAGATCACGTGCACGAAGCGTTAGGGCTGATGGCCCTCGGCCTGATCGCCTACCGGCAAGAGCGCTGGGCCGACGCGCGCGCGCACTACCGGGCCGCCACTGCGATGTTCGACGAACTCGGGGATCGAAACTTCGGCACCGCGGTCCGGATCAACTTCGGGATCGCTCTGCTCGCGATGGGCGAAACGGCCGAGGCGCTCGAGACCTTCACCAAAGGGCTTCGCATGGCGCAGGAAGTCGGGAGCCTCGAGAACATGACCGCCTCGCTCGAAGGCCTCTCGCAGATCGCGGGGGAGCGCGGCGACCAGGACCGATCGGTGCGCTTGGCCGCGGCGGCCGACGGGATGCGGACGAAGTTCGAGATGGCGCGGGCCGCGGCCGATCATCGCCTGTGGGACGACGGCATGCGTGCGCTGGTCACGCAAGTAGGCGAGGAACGCTTCGCTCGTCTCTGGGCCGAGGGCGCGGCTCTCGATCGAGAGGCGGCGATCGCTCTGGGCCTGCAGGTGGGGGCCGACGCGGTCGAATGACTCCCGGCCCTCGGTGCGACGGAGCCCGATGCCTGCCTCGCCTGCGCGGTCGCGACCTCGATCTGTCGCGCGGGTATACACTCCCCGGTTCGCCGGCCGAGCGGCCGGGCGACTCTTTCGGGTCGCGGACGAAGGGACTCCGATGCGCGTGATCATCCTCGGTGGCGGTTTCGGCGGCGCGTACTGCGCGCAGGCGCTCGAGCGCGAGCTTCGCGGCGTCGACTGCGAGATCGACCTCATCGATCGAAACAACTACTTCGCGTTTTACCCTCTGCTGATCGAGGCCGGCACCGGCTCGCTCGAGCCGCGTCACGCGGTCGTTCCGATCCGCGCCTTCCTGAAGCGAACCCGCTTTCGGATGGCCGAGGTGGTCGCGGTCGATCTCGCGCGGCGTGAGGTGGAATTTCGTCTAGCGGGCGCCGAACGCACGGAGCGCCTGGGCTACGACCATCTCGTGCTCGCGCTCGGGAGCGTGACTCGTGTACCCGCCGTGCCGGGAGTCCGCGAGCATGCCTTCGAGATGAAGAGCTTGTCGGATGCGGTCGTCCTTCGTGATCGCGCGATTCGACTCCTCGAGCAGGCGAGCGCGACGAGCGACCCGGCCGAACGCGAGGAGCTCCTCCACCTCATCGTCGTCGGCGGCAACCTGACCGGCGTGGAGGTGGCGGGCGAGTTCGATGTCTTCCTACGCGCGGCGGCGCGCCGCTTCCCTGGCCTCGGTCAGACCACACCGAAGGTCACGCTGGTCGAAGCGGGACCGCGCATTCTGAACGCGCTCGACGAGGGGCTCGCGCGTTACGCGCATCGATCGATGGAGCGACGCGGCATCCGCGTGATCGTCGGCCGAAGCGTCAGCGAGATTTCAAGCCGGGGCGCGCGCCTGAGCGACGGCGAGCAACTCGTCGGACGCACCGTGGTGTGGAGCGCGGGCATCGCGCCGCCGCGCTTGAACGCTGAGCTCGGGCTGCCGCTCGACCGTGCGGGCTACATCAACTGCGAGCGCGACCTTCGCGTCCATGGTCACGACAACCTGTGGGGCTTGGGCGACTGCGCGATCAAGCGCGACGCGAAGGGCGAGCCCTATCCCGCCACCGCGCAGCACGCGATTCGCGAGGGGAGACACGCGGCGAAGAACATCGCCCGCGTCATTCGAGGCCGGTCGACGACGCCGTTCGACTACCGCGATAAGGGCGTGCTCGCCGCGCTCGGTTGCCGCACCGGTGTCGCGCGGGTCTTCGGGATTCCGGTCTCGGGCTTTGCCGCGTGGTTTCTGTGGCGTTCGTACTATCTCGCGATCATGCCGGGCATCGGGAGGCGGCTGCGCGTGGCCCTCGACTGGACGCTCGACCTCTTCTTCCGACGCGACTTTGTGCAGCTCGGTGTGCATCGCGACTCGCTGCCCTAGTCAGCGGCTACGCGACTGCGATCAAAGCCCGTCGAGCTCGAGCTTGATCCTCGAGCGGAGCTCCGCGTCCGGCTTGAGCGCGAGCGCCTTGGTGAGGTTGGTGCGCGCGGCCTGGTGATCTCCGAGCTCGGCCTGCGCAAACCCAAGCGCGGACCGCGTGACGGCGGTGTCGCTTCCGAGCTCGATCGCGCGATCGAGGTGAGTGACCGCCTCCGTGTAGTTCTTGAGCTTCACCAAGAGGTCACCGAAGCTTGCCTGGAATCTCGCGTTGCCGGGCTCGCCGGTCACCGCGCGAGCGAAGAACTGCGCCGCGGCCGGCTGATGTCCGACCGCGATCTGCAGCAGACCCATCTGATGATTGGCTCGCGGGTGCGTCGCGTCGGCCGCGAGAATCCGCTGCACGATCGGTCCTGCTTCGTCGATCTTCCCCTGGCGAATCTTGACCCCGGAGATCCCCGCCAGCAGATCCGCGACCTGTCCGAACCGGTCGATCGCGGTCTGATAGGTGCGGAGGGCGTCGTCGTACTTCTCACGGTCGGTATAGACGCGGCCCAGGTAGATCGCCGCGGTGTAGTCCTGCGGATCGAGCGCCTCCGCGCGACGTGCCGCGTCCTTCGCGCGATCGAGCTGATTCCTCGCGCCGGCCACCTTGATCAAGATGAGCAACGCGTCGGCCGAATCGGGGGTCTGCTTCAGCACTCCCTGGAGGATCGCATCGGCGCGGTCGAGCTTGCCTTGCCGGAATAGCGCCCGCGCGAGTCGCGTCTCCAGCACCGCGCGATCCCCGGCCTTCGGCTCGTCGGCGAGAATACGATCGATCAGCTCCTCGGCTTGCTTCGGGTAACCGGTTTCGATCAAGGCCCAGCTCTGCATGCGCCGCGCGAACTTGTTTCCCGGATCACGCTGCAGAACCTGCGCGAGCTGCGCCGACGCCTGGTCCATCTGCCGGCGAACGACCGACTCGCGGACGTGATCGAAGGCATCGAGGGCCCAGAGCATGTCCCTCGCGTCAGGAAGCGCGCCGCTCGAGTGGGTGCCGCCACCACCGGCGTAACCGAGGCTCCGGAGGTTCTCGATCATCTCCGCGTCCATCTGGGTGACGGACGACTCGCGCTCATTCGCCATCAGGAGATGCAAGGTGTCGGTCATCGCCGCGACGAGCGCCTCGTTGGAGGCCGCGATGTCTCGCGCCTCAGTCGGATCTTCGCGGAGATCGTAAAGCTCGGGCTTCGCGCCGAGGATCAGCTTGCGTCCATCCATCACGAGACCGCGATAGGGCGACCAACCGTAGTC
>CAZZAH010000223.1:0-7214 GCA_964652115.1 uncultured bacterium
TCGCTCAAGATCCTTCAGGCTGCGTAGCATGGGTGGCTCCTCTCGATCGCGTCGCTCGTCCGGCCAAACTCGTCCTGCCTGAGGTAACACAAGATCGATGCCGAGGCCGCTTGCGCCCGTTGTGGTGTCAATCTGGGGACTTCGAGGCACCGACCCATTCAATTTGAGCGAGGTCGACGTCATCTTGATTGGTGCGCCTCCTTTCATCGAGCGCACACGCTTCCTCGATGTGCGCACAGGTCGATCCAAGGACGTCTCGGCTGTGCGTCATCACTTACGGCCGCGAGACCGCGCGGCACGGGGCTTGTCCTTTCACCTCGGACTTAGTCGAGCCCCAATTCCTATCCCAGGAGGAAGTGATGAATTCAGGATCGCGCGCACCGATCGGCGCCGGAGATCTCGACCGCGGCCGGTGGGCCGTGATGGTTACCTTGGCAGCTCTACTCGCTCCCGCCGTCGTCGGAGCTGCACCCCTCATGTCCACGAGCCCGGTGGCGCAGATTCAGGGGGATCAGAGCGTCTCGCAGTTCGGCGAGGCGGCGATCACCGCCGGCGACGTCAATGGCGACGGCTTCTCCGACCTCATCGTCGGCGCCTCGTCCTATGACAATGGCCAGAACAACGAGGGGCAGGTTCGTTTCTATCTCGGCTCCGCGAGCGGGATCGCAACGACCGCGCAGATGAAGTGGGAGCCCGACCTGGCCAACGCCTTCTTCGGCCGCTCGGTCACCTGTTTGGGCGACGTGACGGGTGACGGATTCGACGATCTCGCCATCGGCGCGCCCAGCTACGGCGCGAGCGCAGACGGCGCGGTCTTCTTCTACAAGGGAGGCGCGAGCGGACCGTCGGCCGGAGCCAACCGCACGATCCTCGGTGACTCGAACAACGGCAACTTCGGCGTGTCGATCGCAGCCGCGGGCGACGTCAACAACGACGGCTTCCAAGACCTCTTGGTCGGGGGCTCCGCCTTCAGCAACGGGCAAACGACCGAGGGGCGCGCACTCGTCTACCTCGCTTCGGGGGCGACTCTAAGCACCTCACCCGCCTGGCAGGTCGAAGGGAATCAGGCGCACGCGCTCTTCGGCGATACCGTGGCGGGCGCAGGCGACGTGAACGGTGATGGCTTCGACGATCTGCTGGTCGGAGCTCCGCGTTGGAACAACGGCGAGTCGAGCGAAGGCAAGGCGTTCCTCTACCTCGGATCGGCGTCGGGAGGTACAACGACCCCCGCGTGGCAGCTCGAAGGCAATCAGGTCTCGGCCAACCTCGGCACCGCGCTCGCCGCGGCGGGCGACGTCAACGGCGACGGCTACGCCGACTTCCTCGTCGGATCGAGCCGCTATGACAACGGCAACACGGACGAGGGGCGCGTCTATCTCTTCCTCGGCTCACCGGGCACGATCTCGACCAGTCCGGCGCGCACGTTCGAGGGGAATGCAGACAACGCCGCGTTTGGAGCGAGCGTCGGTACCGCGGGCGATGTGAACGGAGACGGATTCGCCGACTTCGTAATCGGTGCGACCGGCATCGCGGCGGGCGGCGTGAGCCGCGGGCGCGTGCAGCTCTTCCTCGGCAGCGCCGCACTGCCGTCCACGCCCGTTCTTTCCTACGACGGGCCGCAGGACTCGGACGGATTCGGCGCTCAGGCGATCACCGCGGGCGATACCAACGGCGACGGCTTCTCCGACCTGGTGATCGGCGCGACCTCCTACGACGGAACCGTCGTCGACGCCGGCGCGGTCTTTCTCTACCGCGGAGCGGCTGCGCCGCCGAGTGCCAGCCCTCAGTTCGGGGTCGACGGCGAGGACAACGGCGACCTCAACGGCGCCGGGCTAGCGATCATCGGCGACGTGAATGGCGACGGCTTCGACGACGCACTGGTGAACGCGGTGCGGGAAGCAGTCCCCGGGCGCCGGGACGGCGTCGTCAGGTTGTACAAGGGATCGGAAGCGGGCCTCGACGCGAGTAGCGCGCAGGAATTCCTGTCTCCAATCCTGATCGATGCCGGAGGAAACTGGGGATTTCAGGTCGCTCGGGCAGGGGACGTCAACGGCGACGGACTCGATGACTTCCTTATCTCGGACTACCTGGAGAATTCGAATGGGTCCGGAGGCCTTGCGGTTCTGTATGCGGGCAGCAGCGGAACGCCTCAGCCGATTCGCTCATGGACCGGGGCGCTGACCGAACTGCTCGGGGGGTCGATGACAAGCGGCGACTTCGATGGAGATGGCTTCTTCGACGTGGTCCTCTCGAGCCCCGGATACGACGGCGCGTTCTCGAGCGAGGGCCGCGTGCGGGTCTACAACGGCGGCCCGAGCGGTCCCGACGGCTTCGCGGACTGGGAGTTGCACGGCGCGAGCCAGGACCAGTTCTTCGGCAATCTGGTCTCTCGCGCCGGCGATGTGAATGCGGACGGTTACGACGACCTCTTGGTGCGAAGTCACAATCAACCGGGCAACACGAACACTCTCGGGCAGGTAGATCTCTATCTCGGCTCGCAGAGTGGGCTCGCCGCAACACCGGTGTGGTCGCGCACGGGTCAGTTTACCGGCCAACTCTACGGCTACGGATTCTGTGGAGCGGGCGACGTGAACGGAGACGGCTTCGCCGACGTCGCGATCGGCTCGTCCTATACCGACGCCGGATCGCACGATGGGCAGGTCGAGCTCTTCTACGGAAACGCCGGCGGCTTGCAGGCAACCCCGGCGTTTTACATGACCGGACTTCCAGGAGAGATCGGTTGCGGACAGGCGCTCGCCTCCGCCGGAGACGTGAACCTAGACGGATTCTCCGACCTTCTGATCGGAGTTCCGAACCGCCTGGCGTTTCGCGGCGGCCGCGTTCTGGTGTACCAAGGAGGCGCATCGGGATTGGGATCGTCGCCGATCTGGGTGAACTCGCCGATCGGCGCGGAAGACTGGTTCGGAACCGCGGTCAGCGGTGCCGGTGACTTCAACGGCGACGGCTTCTCCGACTTTCTGATCGGAGCACCACGCGGCGAAAGCGGAGAGTTCGTCTTCCCCGGTTACACCGCCGGCTACCTGGGAAACGAAGGACTCTCGGTCGATCGTCAGCTGCTGCAGCGCGCCTCGACGGTCGGACAGCGCGTTTCGACCGGTGGCCGCAATCCACTCAACATCGAGACGATCGCCATCCGCTCACTCCTTCGAAGCGCCGCCGGAAGAACAAACGTGCGGCTCGAGGTCGATCGTCGGGCGACCGCGATCCCCTTCGGCACCTCCACCCATCATGGCGTGGCCTTCCTCGACACCGGCACGCCGCTCGCCGGAGAAGGATCCGTCACACTCGACCAGCAGACCCTGGTCGGATTCACGACCGGCATCTCGTACCACTGGCGCTATCGCGCGGAGTGCGTGAATCCATTTTTTCCGCAGACGCCGTGGATCTCGCCTCAGGGCAATTCGCCGTCGGAGGCGGACGTGCGGATGCGGCCGACCACCGCGGATGTGCCGGCTGCCGCGCTTCGCGCTTCGCTGCTCTCTCCTCCGGCGCCGAACCCGATGACCACGTCGGTGGCGCTGACCTTCTCGCTCGCGGCGGCGGGAGATGTGCGCCTCTCGATCCACGACGTCGCCGGGCGCGTGATCAAGGAGCTCGCCGCGGAGAGGCTCGAAGCGGGAACGCACGAGACGAGTTGGGACGGGAGCAACGCGATGGGCACGCGCGTGGCGAGTGGCGTCTACTTCGCGCGGCTGCGAGTCGGCGGCGAGAGCGCGAGCCGGAAGATCCTTCTCGCGCATTGACCGCCATAGCCTCGGCGGCGAGGGCGAACGCGGGCTTCGCCGCCGAAAATGCCTCCGAGCGGCACGACTATCGACTCTCGCGGGTCCAGTCCTCCGCAACCTGGCGTCCGCGTGCGAGGTCATCGACGACCAGGATCAGCTGATGGTCGTGGTCGCTGTACAACACTTCGATGTTGACGCCGGCCTCGGCCATCCGGCGTGTGAGCAACCCGAGTTGACCGGGCACATCCTGCTTCAACCGCAGAACCACGACATCCCGCTCCGCGAGGACTTGGATTCCTGCGGCACTGAGCACCCCAACTGCGGCGGTGCCGTCGGCAACGAGGAAGTGTGCAATCCCGTTGTCGCCCACGACCCAGGCCCCTCCTCCTTCGACGCTCACGCCGGAGCGGCCCAGGGCCTCTCCCATTTCGGCGAGAGCGCCGGGGCGGTTTTCCAGGGCGATTGCTAGATCCTTCATTGTCATTGCCTCCGACCGCTCAACTCCGCGACTGCCAGGCATCACTGCGTGAGGTAGCGATTGGGCACGTTCCCCAGCGGTGGGACGTCCCGGCCTGCGGCCTTCAGCAGTGCTTTGACGTTTTCGTAACAGTCCCGCTCCGTCCGATGCATCTGAGGAAGCAGACTGAGCTGAGCATACGAGATTGGCGTCACGTCGAAGCAGGTGGTCTCCCACGCAAACCCCTTGCCCCATGTGATGCCACACAGCTGGATGTCGGTTCGGGCGCCCGCATCCAAGAGAAGCTGCATGACAGGGGCAGAGCGGTTCGCGTTGGAGTTAACGGTGTGAAAGAGGGCCGTGTGCCCATTCAATCCAAAGTCGTCGATCGCAGCCGTGACGTTGACGTCGGCGCCGAGCTCGATGAGCTTCCTCGCCACCGCCAAGTGGCCATATTCGGCCGCGACGTGCAGCAAGGTTGCCCCAACCAAAGGCGTGAAGGTGCATGCGAGCGAAGTCCGGTGGTCCAGCAAGGTGCCGTCGGCTTTCACGACGGCCTCCAACGCAGCCGGATCGTTCAGCAGAACCGGCTCGAGCTTGGGATCGTCGAGATGGTCGAAGGCGGTATTCACGCGCATGCCCAAGGTTGGCGCTCGGCCGTGCACCGCGCAGCGGGCCGCCGAGAGTCCCCCCGAGCCGCACGAGTCGCCCTGGACAATCGGTTTACTCCTCGAAGCGAGCGATGCGAAGGTCTCGGACCACGAGCTCGTCGATTTCGCGCCGACCGAATCGCGCGCGGCACATGACCAGCCGACCGAACGCGACACCGCCGATGGCCAACGCGCCCAGCGCGATCGCGCCTACCGCCAGCGCGCCGATCGTACGTGCCCCGGTGGCTTGTGCTCCCGTCGCTTGTGCGCCGACGCTGATCGCGCGGGGATGCGCGGATTGCTCCTCGCGGGCGACGCGATCTTCGTGGGCAGCGCTTCCGCTGTTTTCTGGCGTGAGTGTCAAAGGGGCCTCCATCGTACGGTGTGAGCTCCGACGCGAGTGGCGCAGCGCTCGAGCTGCCTCGCCCAACTCAGCGCGCTATCGGCACTGGCAGTGGCTTGGTCGGGCGCCGGCGCCGTGCTGGCCCGGGTGCCCGGATTCGACTCCGACCTCCCCTTCCCCCTCTTGTTCGGTCCGCTCGGCTTTTTCACCGGCGTCATCTTCTCCGGGGTCCTGGTGGCCACCGAGCGCCGTTTTGACCGTGTGCCACTCTGGCGCTTTGCGGTGTGGGGCGCCGCGAGTGGCCTTTTGCCGTCCGGGATCTTCGCCGTCGCCGCGGAGCTTCGAGGTGGAAGCTGGTGGACAGAGTTTTTGGTGTTTGGTCCTCCCCTGTCACTGGCGAGCGCAGCCTCCGCAGTTGGTTCGCTGGCGTTAGCCGGAAGGACGCAGCGTTGGAGAAGTATATTCGGCCAGTTGTGTGCAAATGGGCCGAGCGACGCCTGACGGAGACGTCATCGCTGCACGCGCCCGCGCCAGGAGATGCGAACCGCGTCGGTGTCCGTCCGCCTGGTTCGTCGACCTCCACTTACCGAGTGAGCAAAAGGCGGGCGCTCTCCACGACGAAGTCGCCCCAGGCCTCAGGATTCGACAGTACGGCCTGCGCATTGGCGTCGAAGAATAGCAGGTCGAACGGGCCGCGTGGCGCCATCACGAGTGCCCAGTCGCCCGCGAGAATTTCGACGTTCGCGTGATCGACGAACAGCCGAGCCGCGCTGAGTGCGAGCGCATCGTCGATGTCGCACGAGATCAAGCGGGACGCGCTGCTCATGCCCGACAGGAGCCACGCAGTACTGACGCCAGGACCTGTCCCGATCTCGCCGAGCACGCCGCCGGGGTGCGCGGCCGCCAAGCATCGTAGCAGTGCACCATCCATCGGGGTCGTGGCGGTGGTTGGCGCCGGTCGTCCGGTCGGGCGCCCCTCCGGCATCAGCGGAAACCCGATGCTCGCGGCATGACGATGAGCGCGCTCCACGAGCTCCGGAATCTCGATCGAGTAGGGATAGGGCATCGTGAGTTTCCTCCGTCCGGCCAGCGGCCAGGCTCGTCAGCGGACCCTGCACGCTTGCACCCTAGCGCGCGGCGTAGAACTGCAGCACGTTTCCGCCTGGGTCGCGGACGTGAAACTCCCGCGTCCCCCAGGGCGTGTCGGCCGGGACCGCCCACGGGCTGCCATCGTTGTCCAGCTTGAGCCCCGTGGCGGTGAGGAACTCGGTGTGGAGCGCGTCCACATCGTGGGTCAAGAATCGATAGACAGGGCGGTCGCCCGAGTGGGACCACTGCCCTGGATCGGCCCACTGGAGGTGCAGCTCGACCGGGCCTCGCCGAACCGCGGCATACCGCTGGGAGATGGGATCATCCTGGAAGATGAGCGTGAAGCCGATCCGAGTGTAAAACTCGATCGAAACAGTCACGTCGCGTGCCGCGAGGACCGGGTGAACGGATATGATTTCAGCAGGCATACCCCCTCCGATGACCGGATGTATGTGCCACCAGCGCGGGCCCAGCACTCTGCCGCCAGTGCTCGGGCTCCACGAAGAGAGAATCCAATTCAGAGTCTCCATCGTTGTGCGGAAGAAGCGCCGCGACCCCCAGGACTGATCGGCGTCTTGGGCCAGAAGCTCGAAAAGGAATCGTAGGTGCGTCGGCCCAGAAGCACATCGAAGCGTTCGCCGTACGCGGCGAGGACTGCTTCCAGCCCGGCGGGGCTGCGATAGGGCCCGGACCAGATGCTGTAAGGGAGATCGTCGTCATCGGCCGAGTGCTGGATCACGCAGTACAGCGAGATGTGTTCGATGATCTTGAGCTTCCGCACTCGAATCTCCTTCCGAGGACTGGATGATCAGCTTCCCGCCTCCCCGATCCCTGCGGGAGCCTGGTCGGGTCGGGCAAACGCGGCATTCTCTGCTCTGAGCCGTTCACGAGCGCCGTCGTGGTGTCCCGCGACCTGCACGTGACGCCCG
>CAZZAH010000224.1:0-7200 GCA_964652115.1 uncultured bacterium
GTGGCGTGATCAGCTCCTTCAAGCCGAACCACTGGCGACACGGCACGATGAGAAAGAGCACCATGGCGAAGCCGGAGAAGATGGCGCCCGCGACGAAGTAGGGCGGGAAGATCGTCGTGTGCCAGCCCGGGATCTGGCTGGTGGCGAAGTCGAACGACACCACCGAGTGCACGGAGAGAACGAGCGGCGTCGCCACCGCCGCGAGGATGAGGTACGAGACCTCATAGCGCTGCCACTGGCGATGCGAGCCTCTCCAACCAATGGCCAAGAGGCCGAAGATGATCTGCCGCGCCTTTCCAACTGCACGATCGCGAAGCGTGGCGAGGTCGGGCACCATGCCCAGGTACCAGAAGATCGCGGAGGTCAGGAAGTAAGTCGACACCGCGAAGACGTCCCAGAGGAGCGGGCTTCGGAAGTTCGGCCACATGTTCTGCTGATAAGGCAGCGGGAAGACCCACCAGATGAGCCATGGCCGCCCCACGTGGATCCCTGGGAATGTCGCTGCGCAGAGCACCGCGAAGATCGTCATCGCCTCCGCCGCGCGGTTGATGCTCGTTCGCCAGCGCTGTCGGAACAGGAAAAGGATGGCCGAGATCAGCGTCCCGGCGTGACCGATACCGACCCAGAAGACGAAGTTCGTGATGTCGAAGGCCCAGCCCACCGGGTTGTTCAGTCCCCAGACGCCGACGCCCTTCCAGAAGAGCCATCCGATCATCGCGCCAAGCAGGCCGAGCAGACCGAGGCTCGGAATGAAGGCGATGTACCAGGCGAGCGGGGTCTTTCGTACCTCGAGCTCGACCGGCTTCAGCACCTTCTCGGTGACGCTCGTAAGATCGTTCGCCCCGCTGACCAGCGGAGTGCGACCGAGCTTGAGGTCCCGCTCCTGTGCCGCAGTGTTCATTGCTTTCCCCTAGAGTGGCCGCGTTCCCAACCTGCCGCGCCGCGCGTCGATTCGATCCGAACGTCCGCGCCGATCAACCGTGATGCTCCGAACCGGCGGGAGCCGGGCTTTCCTCGTGTCCGCCGCCTTCGTGCCCGCCCCCCTCGTGCGTACCGACAAGGCTGCCGTCGACGTTGCGGAGCCGCGCCAGGTACTGCGTGCGCGGGCGAACGTGGAGCTCGGCGAGCATGGCGTAGGCGCGGGGATGGTCCTGCGTCGCCTTCACGCGGCTCTTCGGATCGTTCAGATCGCCGAAGGTGATGGCGCGGGTTGGACATGCCTGGGCGCAGGCGGTCGTGATCTCTCCGTCCTCGATCGGGCGCTGGTCGTTCTTCGCCGCGATCTTGACCGAGTTGATGCGCTGCACGCAGTAGGTGCACTTCTCCATCACGCCGCGTGAGCGGACCGTGACCTCAGGATTGAAGTGCATCTTCTCGAGCGGCGAGAGGTGCCGCTGGTAGTTGTAGTAGTTGAATCGACGAACCTTGTACGGGCAGTTGTTGCTGCAATATCGCGTGCCGATGCAGCGGTTGTAGACCTGATCGTTCAGCCCTTCGTGGCTATGGGTCGTCGCCGCCACCGGACAGACCTGCTCGCACGGCGCGTTCTCGCACTGATGGCAGGTCACCGGCTGATACGAGACCTGCGGCGCGTCGATCCCGCCCTTGAAGTAGCGGTCGAGCCGGATCCAGTGCATCTCGCGACCGCGCCGCACCTGGTCCTTGCCGACGATCGGGAGATTGTTCTCCGCCACGCAGGCGACGACACACGCGCCGCAACCGATGCAGGAGGACAGGTCGATCGACATCCCCCACTTGTGGCCGTCGTAGACATGCTCCTTCCAGAGCGGGGCCGGCGTGTAGTGGGGACCCATGTGCTTGGCGAATTCGGGATGAGTCTTGAAGTCCTCGATCGAACCTTCGCGCACGAGCTCATGGATCCGGCGTTGGGTCTCCACCATGGCGACCTTGTCGATCATGAAGTGATCCTGGGTCGAGGCGAGCTTGTACTTCTTCCCCAACGGCGTGATCGACGCCCCACTCGCGAAGCCGAAGCCGTTCGTACCGCGGAGACGGTAGGTGTCGAACCCGACGCCGTTGCCGATGCGTCCCGCCGCGGTGCGGCCGTAGCCGAGAGGCAGCCCGATCGTTCCGGCCGCCTGTCCCGGCATGATGTAGACGACGATGTCGAGCTTCCGCCCATCGACCTCGATCGAGGCGAGCTCGCCGGTCTTGAGGTTGTGCGCGGCCGCGTCGGCCGGTGCAACCAGGGCGGCATTGTCCCAGGTCACCTTGGTCAAAAGGTCGGGCGCCTCTTGCAGCCAACCGTTGTTCGCGAATCGTCCGTCGAACACGGAGTAGTCGGGCTGGAAGACGAGCTCGAAACCGCTCCCGCCCGCTCCCGCGTTCGCGAAGCGGGCTAGGTTCTCCGCGATGCCGGGCGCGCCGACCTCGGGCATCATCGCGGCGCGCGCGGAACCGGCCACGAGGCCGTCATGCAAGAAGTGTCGCCACGCCGGTTCGAAGGCATCGGCGGGCCGCATCGCACCGAAGGTCGCCCGCACCAGGTCGTATCCCTTGGTGCTCGGCTCGCCCACCACCATCCCAAGCAGCTCGATCGGGCTTCGTCCTCCGAAGAGCGGCTCGATCAACGGCTGCTGCGCGCAGTGCGTTCCATCCCACGCCTCCGCATCGCCCCACGCTTCCAGAAAGTGCGCGCGCGGGAGATGCCAGGTGGCATGCGCCGAGGTCTCGTCGTCGTAGAGCGAGAGGTGGATCCGGTTCTCCGCCTTCGCCATCTTTGCCGCGAAGTCGAGGTCGGCCGGCGCGTCGTAGGCGGGATTCCCACCCAGGATCAGGAGCGTGCTCACGGCACCGGCATCAAGGTCCTGCACCAGACTCGTGATCGACTCGAGGTGCGTGGGTCGCCCACCCTCCGCTTCGGGGATGTACCGGAGCGTCGTTCCGACGTTACCGAGCGCCTGATTGAGCCAGCAGGCCATCGCGTGCAGCTCCGGCGCTTGCCGATCGCCCACCGTGACCAGCGAATGGCCCCGATTGGCGAGCAGAGCTTCCGCCGTCGCGCGGACGAACTCGCGCGCATCGGCAGGGACATCGGTCGCGATCGAGTCGATGTGCGACTTGAGCACGAGGACTCCAGGGTCCCCCTCCATGCCGGCCGCGACTTCCGAGGCGACGGCAGCGAGAAGGCGACCGATGCGCGAGGGCGCCACGGGGAGCCTTTGATCCGCGGCGGCGCCGGTGATGCTGTAGCTCGCCTCGGCCACGAAGAGCTTGTTCATGCGCCCGCCGTCGCCCTGCCGCCCTGCGGCGAAGTCGCGCGCGAGCCCGACCGACGCGGGATGGTGCCCGAGGAAGTCATCCTCGAAGGAGACGATGACCGCGGCTTGCGTCAGATCCGGAAGCGCGCGATAGGCGTCCCCAAACGCGATCACCGATCCACGCCTCGCGTTGCTCCGAGAGACCGGCTCGTACTCGTGGACCTTCGCCTCCGGCAATCCCTCTCGAAGGCGGAGAAGCAGCCGCGCCTGGGTCGGCGACGTGCTCTCCTCGGTCAGAATGGACAGCCCGCGTCCGCGATTCGCGCGAAGCCCGCTGAAGAGGCTATTGGCGAAGCTCTCGAACTCGGTCCACTCGGCGTGATAGTCCTGGCGACCGTCGCGGCGGATCAAGGTCCGGCTACGGTCCGGGTCGTACATGCCGAGGATCGCGCCCTGCGTGATCGCGTCGGTCGCCCCGCGATTGACCGGATGGAGTGGATTCCCCTCGATCTTGATCGGACGACCGTCGTAGCTCTTCACCAGCAGGCCGCGCGCGGAGCCGGCGAACTCCATGCTGGTGGCGAAGAACTGAGGGACGCCTTCGATCCGGCCCGCGGGCCGAGTGGCGAAGGGAAGCACCTTCTCCTCGGGCCAACTGCAGCTCTGAAGCCCGGCCAAGGAGAGCGACGCGCCCATCAGCTTGAAGAAGCTCCGGCGCGTCTTCGGACCGAGGAACTCGCTCGCGTTCCCCGACACTTCCCGTTCGAGGAACTCGCGGAACTCCGGAGTGTCGGCTCGCTGCTCCAGGCTCCGCCAATACTCTTTCGCGCTCATCGTCTCCCCTATCGATGGCAAGTGCTGCAATCCGTCGACGGGTTCAGATGGAGGGCTTCGCGCACGCGCCGACCCACCACCGCCGCGTCTTCTCCGGGCGTCCAGTCCATCTTGGTCACGAACTCCGGCGGGCGAAGGCGCGCGTCCGGATTGCGGTGGCAGTCGATGCAGAAGGCCATGGAGAGGAGCTTCGCCTGGTAGACCTCCGGCATCTGATCGACCCGGCCGTGGCACTCCACGCAACCGACGCCGCGCCGGACGTGGGCGCTGTGGTTGAAGTAGACGAAGTCGGGCAGGTCATGGACCTTGACCCACGGCACCGGCTTGCCGGTGGCGTAGCTATCGCGGATCGGCACCAGCTTGGGGCTCTCGCCCCTCACCTGCTTGTGGCAGTTCATGCAGGTCTGCGTCGGGGGGATCGCGGCGAAGGCGGCGCTCTCCACCGTGTTGTGGCAATAGCGGCAGTCCATCCCCATCTGGCCCGCGTGCAAGGCGTGGCTGTAGGGGACGGGTTGAACCGGCTGATGCCCCAATACCCTGGTCGTCGGCCAAAATCCGTAATAACCCAGGGCGATCAAATAGACCGGCGCTCCTAGCGAAATGGCTGCCAACAACGGCCGAAGCCGGTCGAACCACTTCGGAAAGAGGAATCGGCTCATGCGCGACGTCCCTCACTACGCTCGGGGAGACCCAGCGACAAACTCGGCCAAGTGCATCCGTTCACAATCGGGGGAAACTATCATCGTGCTCGACGAACCGTCAATCCGCTAAGGCAGAAACCCAGGGAGGCTTTCTAGCGCAGTCACGATCGGAACGAAAGCCTATTCGTCCGCTTGGCTCATCCACGGTCGACGATCGGGTCGCCCAGATGCTCGCGCGCCGCTTGACAGCGTGAGCAACGAAGGCGAATTCTCTTCGCGCGGCCAACCCGAGGATCGCGCGGCGCTCGCTGCCTTACTCACCGCCTGGCCCGACCAAAGGAGAGACCATGCACCGCCGTGTTCACGCGCCCGCGGCCGTCGCCGTTCTTCTGCTCATCGGCTCCGCCCGCCTCGCGAACGGCTATTCGGGAGGCCCGCCCGACGGCTTCGCGGGCGATCCTCCTCTCCTTCGCAACTGCACCGCTTGCCACTCGAGCTATCTGCTCAACAGCGGCAACGGCGCGCTTACGGTGACAGGGCTGCCGCTTCAGTACCTGCCCGGCGAGACCTACCTGCTGCACGTGCACCTGGTCGACTCGGGACAGAAGCGCTGGGGTTTCGAGCTCACCGCCATCCAGCCTTCGACCGGCAACGAGGCGGGAACGTTGATCGTCGCGGATGACGTCACGACGCAGATCTCCTATGGCACCGGCGAAGAACGCGACTACGTCAAGCACCGCTTGGCCGGCACCTTCCCGAACACCAACTTTGGAGATTGGCCGGTCTACTGGGTCGCTCCGCAGGCCGGTGCAGGGGCGGCGCGCTTCTACATCGCCGGAAACGCCGCCAACAACAGCGCGACGCAGGCAGGCGATTTCATCTACACCCTCTCCGTCGAGATGGCGGAAGGCGTGCCGGTCGCGGTCGGCACCGAGCCTGCTCGACCTCTGCTCCTGCTCACCGCCTCGCCGAACCCAATGCGCGAGCAGGCCTCCGTCGCCTTCGCGCTTCACCGTGCGGGCCCGGTCGAGCTTCGTGTGCTCGACGCGCAGGGGCGCTTCGTTCGCGGCCTCTTCTCCGGCGCCCTCGAACCGGGGCGTCACCTCGTTCGCTGGGATGGACTCGATGCCCAGGGCAATGCTGCGCCGAGCGGAATCTACTTCTATCTCTTGAACGCCGACGCCGAACGAACGAATCTCCGCGCGGTCAAGGTGCGGTGAGTTCGGGAGGAGGCGAGGCAGCGGAGTGAGCGTTCGTTTCGAGCTCCCCTGGGGGGCATGGTTCGGCGACAAGATGCGCCCCTTCGAGCTGCCGGACCGATTCGAGCTCGACGTCTGCCGCACCCGAGGAGCGGCGGAGCTAGGTCAGGCGGAGATCACCGCAGCGCTCGAGAATCCGATCGGAGCTCCTACCCTTGCCGAGCTCGCGCGAGGCCGGCGTGACGCGGTCGTCGCGGTCGAAGACATCACTCGCCCCGCGCGCCTGGCCGAAATCCTCCCCCACGTGCTCGGCGAGCTCCGCCGCGGTGGCCTCAAGCGGGATCGTATCCGGATCCTGATCGGATCGGGAGGGCATGCGCCCCTCGACCTCGTGTTGCTGCGGAAGAAGCTCGGCGCCCGCATCTGCCGCGAGTACGACGTCGCGAGCCATCATCCCTACGAGAACCTGGTCGACCTGGGCGTCTCTCGACGCGGGATCCCGATCCACATCAATCGCCAGTTCGCGGAGGCGGACCTCAAGATCGCGATCGGCTCCGTGGTGCCTCATCCTTACGCCGGCTTCGGCGGCGGGGCCAAGATCGTGCTGCCCGGCGTCTCCGGCATCGAGACGCTCGAGGCGAACCATCGTCCCGCCGTGACTGGGGTGAAGGGCGGCCTCAACAACGTCGAAAACAACAGCGCACGCGACGAGATGGAGGAGATCGCGCTCAAGGTCGGGCTCGAGGCGATCGTCAACGTGGTGACGGACGAGACGCGGCGCACGATCGGCCTCTTCGCTGGGCACCCGATCGCCGCGCACCGCGCCGCGGTCGCGCTGGCACGACGCGCCTACGCCACACCCCGGCCACGCTGGACGCCCGACGTCGTGGTGCTCAACGCCTATCCCAAGGATACGGAAATGCTCCAAGTCGGAAACGCCTTCAACGTGCTTCGGACCGCGGAGCCGATGCCGATTCGCGCGGCGGGGGTGGTCGTAATCACTGCCGCGTGCTCGATGGGTCGCGGCTTCCACTCACTCCACGGTCCCGGGATGAGGCTCTACCGAACGCCGGTGGAGCGGACCTACCTCGAAGGTCGGACGGTGATCGTGCACACACCCGCGGTGAGCGTGGCCGATGCTCGCGTGAGCTTCTGGGAGGGGTACCCGATCGAGCGGACCTGGAGCGGCGTCCTTCGCCGGCTCGAGCGCGAGGTCGGGCCCACCGCGCGAGTGGCGGTTTTCCCGACCGCACCGCTTCAGCTGTTGGAGTCCTGAGTGCCGCCGCGTGGCCCTTACATCCAAGG
>CAZZAH010000225.1:0-2723 GCA_964652115.1 uncultured bacterium
GATCTTGCCCTCGGTTTCGATGCGGATCGTCCCGTCCTCGATCAGCTCCTGCATCTTCTCTTCGGGGAAGCGATGGCGACGTTCACGCTCCTCGAGGGCGCGCTCGACCAACTCCCGCGTGACGCGATTGGCGCCAAGGCGATCGGCCCAGTAGGACGATTCACGCAGCAGATCGGCCAGATCGCTGAAGCGCGTCGAGAGCTTGCCTCCCTGTCCCGAGAGGCGCGCGCCATGCTCGATCACCGCGGCAGCACCCGTGTTGGTCGGGAAGTGCAGCGATTCCTCGGCGCAGACGTTCCGCATGAAGCCGGCGTAGCGAGCGATCGACTCCGGGCTCCGCGGCATCACGGTGTCGAAGTCGGCCTTCACCTTGAAGACCTTGCGGAAGTCGGGGTCGTAGGCCCAGAGCGTCTGATAGGTGAAGTCGTCGCCGAGCACGATCACGCGCACGTCGATCTTGACCGGCTCCGGCTTGAGCGCGCTGGTCGAGAAGAGGTACATCGGGTCGAAGCTCTGGATGTCGATCTGCTGGTTGCGGAGCGCGCGCTTGAGCGCCGGCCACACTCCCGGCTCGGCCGCGACATCGATCAGGTCGAGGATCAGGAACCCGCCGTTCGCGCGGAGGAGGCTGCCCGACTTGATGTGGAGGAAGTCGGAGCGCCAGTGCCCGGTGCGATCGACCACCTTCTCGATCGTGCCGAAGAGGTTGCGATAGTTGGGCGAGGTCTCGACCACGACCGGAGCGCGCTTCATGTCGGTGTTGTCGACCAGCACGTTGACCAGGAAGGGCCGGTAGCGCTCGTCCTCCTGCAACGTCATGCGCGGAGGGTCCTCGCCGTCCTCGGTCTCCTTGTCGACGAAGCGGCTGAGGCCGGAGAGGACCACCTCACGCACCTCGGCGAGGAAGCGCGCGATCTTTGGGTCGGTGAAACTGTCCTCGATGTCGCTCAGGAGATCGGTGACCAGCGGACGCCCGCTCTCCTGCTCGAGCTTCGCCAGCTCGTCCTTCAGCTGGCGTCTGAGCTCGCGGCCGCGTTTCCAGGTCGTCTCCATCGAAGCGCGCAGCTCCGCATAGCGGGCCTTGAGGCGCGAGAGCTCCTCTTGCGGAAACTTGCCCTGGCCCGCGAGCTCCTCGAGCTGCTCGATCGCGCGCGGCTCGCCGGCGATGAGCGGCACCACCTCGGGCCGCGTGAAAGGCCCCATCTGCACCTGCACCAGCGCGAAGTGCTCGGCGTGAACCTTCGTATCGAACTCGCGCACCGACTCCTTCTCGAGGTTCTGGAAACGATCGAGGATCTCGGCGCGCCGCTTCTTGTAGTCCTCGCTCTCGTAGATCTGGATGATGCCGCGCCGCATTGCGCCGACGAACTCCTCCATCTCCTTCGCGAAGCGGCAGCCTTGCCCGTTCGGAAGCAGGAGCGCGATCGGATGGTCCGTCTCCTTGAAGTTGTGGACGTAGACGAGGTCGGGCGGCGCGGGCCGGCCGGTGTCGAGCGTGTGCAGCAGATGGCGCACGGTGGTGGCGCGGCCACTGCCCGAAGGTCCGGCCACGTAGACGTTGTGCCCCTTGCTTCGAATGGTGACGCCGAGTCGAATCGCCTCGAGCGCGCGATCCTGCCCGATGATGCCTTGAGTGGCGGGCAGCTCCTCGACCGATTCGAAGGGGAGCTGGGTCGGCTCGCAGGTCCAGCGCAACTGTTCGGGCGAGAGCTCGAGCTTCTGATCGTCTGGCATGGGTTCCTCTTCGCGGGCGTGGGTCGAGCGCTAGGCGATGGCCGGAAACTCGCGCAGCACCTGATTGAGCGATGTCTTTCGATCGGTCGACGCGCTGCGTTCTCCGATGATCAGCGCGCAGGGGACCTGGTACTCGCCGGCCGGAAAGCGCTTGGGCATGGTACCGGGAATCACGACCGCGCGCTCGGGAATGACCCCGCGCGTCGTGACCGCTTCGGCGCCGCGCACGTCGACGATCGGGGTCGACGCGGTGAGCACGACGCCCGCGCCGAGCACCGCGCCTTCCTCCACGCGCACGCCTTCGACCACGATCACTCGCGAGCCGATGAACGCGTTGTCCTCGATGATGACCGGGCTTGCCTGCGGCGGTTCGAGCACGCCGCCGATGCCGACGCCGCCCGAGAGGTGGACGTTCCTTCCGATCTGCGCACAGCTCCCGACCGTCGCCCAGGTGTCGACCATCGTGCCCGCGCCGACCCAGGCACCGACGTTGACGTAGCTCGGCATGCAGATCACACCCGGCTCGAGGAAGGCGCCGAAGCGAATCGTCGCCGGGGGCACGACGCGGATGCGCGCTCCGGTCGGATCGGCCTTGAGCGGGATCTTGTCCCGGTAGTGGAAGGGACCGACATCGATCTCGTCGTTCTCCTGCAGCGCGAAGTAGAGGAGGATCGCCTCCTTGATCCACGCATGCGTGGTCCATCGCTCCGCGCCGCTCTCGTTCCTGGTCGCCACGCGAAGCTCGCCGCGATCGAGCGCGGTCATGACGGTGCGCACGTGCTCGTGAAGGAAGGGATCCTCGCGCAACGAGGGATCGGCCCAGGCGGCCTCGACCTTCGCGCGGGTCTCGTCCCAGCTCACAGCGCGGATTCCAGGATCGTCACCGCGCGCGCGCACTCCTCGAGGGTCGGCACGAGCGCCATGCGGATCCAACCTTCGCCTGCCGCGCCGAAGTAGACCCCGGGCGTCACGACGATGCCGTGCTCGAG
>CAZZAH010000225.1:2823-7119 GCA_964652115.1 uncultured bacterium
GCGAGGGCGAGCATCTCGCGGTAGAAGCTCTCCCCCGCCACCGCGCCGGTCGGGTTGTTCGGGTAGTTGATCCAGCAGAGGGCCGTCCGCGCGAGCAGCTCCGGCGAGAACGCGGTGAGGTCCGGCAAGAAGCCGAGCTCCGGCTTGAGCGGCACCGGCACCGGTTCACCACCGGCGAAGCGCGTCGCGATCTCGTAGACCGGATAGGCCGGATCGGGGATCAGCACCACGCGTCGCTCGCTCGATGGATCGATCACCGCTTGATGGATCAGATAAACCGCCTCCTTCGAACCGTTGGCCGGCAGCACGTGCCGATCCGGATCGACGGTGGTGTTGAAGCGCCGCGCGATCCATCCGGCGATCGAGGCACGAAGCGCGGCCGAACCCGCGGCGGGCGGATAGGAGCTTCGCCGCGGCACCGAGCGCAGCATCCGCTCGCGAATCCGCTCGGGCGTCTCCTCGTGCGGATCGCCGATCGAGAAGTCGATCAAGGTCAGTCCGCGCGCGCGGGCCGCCGCCTTTGCCTCATCGAGGCGCACGAAGGGATAGGTCGCGAGGCTGGCGAACGCCGCGTTTCTTGGACGATTCACCCCGAACTCCTTTCGATGCGACCGGCGGAAGCGCGGTCGAACGAGCTTAGGAAGAAGGCACGCATCCCCGCCAGCACGCGCTCCGCTTCGTCGACATCGACCCACTCTTCCTTGGTGTGCGCGAGTCGAGGATCGCCCGGCCCCCAGTTGAGCGCCGGTACACCGAGCGCGGTGAAGCGCGCGACGTCGGTCCACGCCTGTTTGGCAGCCCGCGAGAGTCCTCCTTCTTCAAGCAGCTTCCGGAACAGGGGCGCTTCCGCAGCGATCGCTGCGGCCGGCGCGTGATCGCGAATCGTGACCGTCGCGTCCTCGGCCGGCGGCGCAAGCGAAAGCGCGTAGGCCTCTGCCTCCGCCATCGTGCGATCGGGCGCGTAGCGAAGGTTGAGGTTCACGCGAAGCGAGGCGGGGATCACGTTCCTCGTCTCGCCGGCGTGGATTTGCGTGATCGAGGCGACCTCGCGAAAGGTGACGCCCGCGATCGTGACGTCGCGGATCGGCAGGCGCGCGATGCGCTCGAGCCAGGGCAGAGCTTTGGTGAGCGGGTTCACGCCCAGCCAGGGCCGCGCGCTATGGCAAGCCTTGCCCTGGAACTCCACCTCGAGGTGCAGCGAGCCTTGGCATCCGAGCTCGAGCCCTCCCGCGGTCGGCTCGAGCAGAATCGCGAGGTCGGCTTGCGCGAGCCAAGGAGCTCGGCGCAGTACCTCGCCGAGCTCGTTGCCGTCGGCCGCGCCTTCCTCTCCCGCGTAGAAGACGTAGACGCGCGACGCGAATCCATCCGCGGGGGGAAGACCCTCGAGCAGCGCGAGCATCACCGCGAGGCCTGACTTCATGTCGGCGGAGCCGCGGCCGATCACACGGCGTCCGTCGAGCGAAGGAGTCGGAGCCTCGCCCAAGGGCACTGTGTCGGTGTGCCCAGCGAGGACGACCCACGACCCCGCGTCGTTGTCGAGTGCGCGCGGCTTCACCACGAGCGAGGCACCGATCCGCTCGACGGCGTGCTCCGCCGCGAACGGACCGCGCGCCAGACGATCGATCAGCCAATCGGCGAGGCGCGCTTCGTCGCCCGTTACGCTCGGTATTCGAACCAGCGCGAGGATGTCATCCGCCAACGAGTGCATGAGCGCCCAATGTCCCGCAGAGCCCGGGGCGGTTGCAACCTGGAAGCCGACGCGGGTCCTCGGCGCTTCGCCGCGTCCGTTTCGCGCCGTATACTCATCAGGCCCCGGTCCACGAAGGAGGATCCCCATGCTTCGCCCCCGCCCTGTCCTGCTTGCGGTTGCCGCGGGCTCGCTCGCCCTGGCTTGGTTCGCCTACTCCGGCGGCCTCGGCCGGGAGCTCAAACGCGAGGAGGCGCGCGAGCGGGAAGAGGAAGCCGAGGCGACGCCCAACCCATGGTTCTTCCTCGAGCGCGCCTATCCGCAGGGGAAGATCCCCCTCGACGTGTGGCACGAGGCGCAGCTCACGGCGCGCGAGCTCAAGGCGGCGGCGCCGCGCGCGGGGAGCTGGCAGTTCCGAGGGCCGACCAACGTCGGCGGACGCATCACCGACCTCGCGATCGACCCTCGCGACCCCGCAGTGGTCTATGCCGGCGCGGCCGATGGCGGGGTGCTCCGCACCACCGACTCAGGGCAGCACTGGACTCCCCTCTTCGATGAGCAGACCGCGCTCTCGGTCGGCGCGCTCGCACTCGACCCGATCAATCCGGACGTCGTGTACGCAGGGACCGGCGAGGTCAATCCCGGCGGCGGCAGCGTCGCGTATGGCGGCGTCGGCATCCTTCGTTCCACCAACCAAGGCTTGTCGTGGGAGCCGCTCGGGCTCGAAGGGGTCGGCTCGATCGGCCGCATCCACGTCGACGCGAGCAATCCCTCGCGGATCTTCGTCGCCGCGATGGGCGACCTCTGGTCGAAGGACCAGGAGCGCGGCATCTATCGCACGACCGACGCCGGCGCGAGCTGGGATCGCGTCTTCTTCCTCAGCGATTCGACCGGCTGCGTCGACATCATCCAACGGCCCGATCAACCAAACACGCTCTTCGCCGCGATGTGGGAGAGGATCCGAAGGCCCGATCACTACCAGTACGGCGGAGTCACCTGCGGCGTCTATCGCTCGACCGACGGCGGCGACAGCTGGACCGTGGTCACCGGTGGACTGCCCGCCGCGAGCAGCCAACGTGGACGCATCGGCCTCTCACTCTGCGCCGCGCAGCCCGATTACATCTACGCGATCTACTCCGATCGACCGGGCAACTACGACGGGCTCTATCGCTCGACCAACGGCGGCACGAGCTGGACGCGCACCAACGACGGAACGCTGTCGGGCATGTATGCGAGCTACGGCTGGTGGTTCGGTAACGTGCGAGTGCATCCGACTGACCCCAATCGCGTCTTCGCCGTCGGCTACGACCTCTATCGCACGACCAACGGCGGATCGAGCTGGAGCTTCGCCGGCGACATCATGCACGTCGACCATCACGCGCTCGAGATCGGCCCGGGAGCGAGCCCGGTGATCTACTGCGGCAACGACGGCGGCGTCTATCGATCGACCCAGGGCGGCACCTCGTGGACGAAGCTGCCCGACCTTCCCATCACCCAGGTCTACCGGCTCGCGCTCGATGCGAACAACGCGAACGCGCTCTACGCCGGCGCGCAGGACAACGGCACCGTGCGCACCAAGACAGGCTCGCTGAGCGATTGGAGCGAGATCTTCGGCGGCGACGGCATGCAGCCCTTGGTTCATCCGGTCACACCGACGCGGATCTGGGCCGAGTACCAGTACGGCGCGCTCAACTACTCGAGCAATGACGGCGGGTCCTTCAACGGCGCGACCAACGGCGTCGGCGGCAGTGATCGCCACAACTGGAACACGCCGGTGCGGTTCGATCCGACGAACCCGAACCGCATGTACTACGGCACCCAGCGCCTCTATCGCAGCACCAACGGCACGAGCTGGACCGCGATCTCGCCCGATCTGACCGGCGGCGCAGGCGGCGGCTCGCAGGGGCAGGTCTTCGGCACCATCACCACCATCGCCGGCTCGCCTCTCGATGGAAACGTGATCTGGGTCGGGACCGACGACGGCCGCGTGCAGGTGACGACGAATGGCGGCACCAACTGGACCGATGTCTCGCTCGCGTTGCCGGATCGTTGGGTGACCTCGGTGCGTACGGACCCGACCGATCGTGAGAACGCGTTCGTGACGATCTCCGGCTTCCGTTGGGATTCGTCTCCGCTTCCGCACGTCTTCCGCACGAGCAACCTCGGCGCGAGCTGGACCGCCATCGCCGGCAACTTGCCGGAAGCGCCGGCCAACGACCTCATCGTCGACCCGCTCAATCCGAGCCGGCTCTTCGTCGCGACCGACGTGGGCGTGTATGAGACCTTGAGCCTGGGCGCGAGCTGGCAGGCGCTCGGAGCGAATCTGCCGAACGTGGTGGTCACCTCGCTCGAGCTCTCTTCGGGACGCGTGCTCTACGCCGGCACTTACGGCCGCAGCTTCTGGTCGTACGACATCAACCAGATCACCGCGGTCGAGCCGTCGCTGATCGAGGCGATCGCCACCCTGCTGCCCCCGGCACCCAATCCGGCACGCGGCCGGACCACGCTTCGATTCGAGCTCAAGCGCGCGGCGCGCGTCGAGATCGAGCTGGTGTCGGTGTCCGGACGAAGGGTCTGGTCGCGGGCGCTCGGAATGTCGCCGGCCGGCA
>CAZZAH010000226.1:0-1762 GCA_964652115.1 uncultured bacterium
ACGGTCACGCGCGGGGTCTCGGTCGACGGAGCCTTGCCGCTCTGCCCCGACGCTTCCGCGGGCGGCAGATCGACCCAGGTCTCCTCGCTCGCCGCGGCGACGCGATCCGGCGGCGTGGTCACCGTGTTGCTCGACGCGATGGGATAGAAGGCCCCCGCGGCGGTCAGCACCCCGACATCGACGCGATAGGAACGCTCCGGGACACCGGCGTGGATGTACCAACTGGTCGAGTCCTCATCCACCTCGATGTCGAAGAAGCCCGCGGGCTGCGAAGCACCTTCCGAGGCGTTCGCGCCGGCGGTCGCTCCTACCGCGGGTGCCGCCGCCGATGTCGGCCCTGCCGAGGTCGACGCTGCGGGGAAGCTGTGGACGCGGAGGATGCCCTTGCATCCCTCCCACTCGTTTCGAAGCTCGGCCACCACGCGCTCGACCGTCGCCTCGGTGATCTCCCAGTGCGCGTAGAGCCAGTAGGGATCGCGAGCCACGACGTGGATCTGATCTCCCGTCAGCGGTTCCGATGCCTGGCCGCGCTCCGTTGTCGGGCCTCGTTCCGATCCGCGGTCCGCCGGGGCGCCGCCCTCGGGCGAGCCGCCGCCGGGCCGGTTGTAGGTCGCGGCGCGGAAGCGAAGCGAGTCGCGGGTGTCTTCCCCGGCGCGTCCTTCGGGACGTAGCTCTCCTCGACCACCGCGCCGGCCGCCTCCGGGACGCCGGCCCCAATCTTCGCGCTCGGGCTGCGGACCGCCCACGCGGGGATCGATGGCCCGAGGCTCGGCCTGACGCGGGTCCATCCGCCGCGCTTCCATCTGCCTCGGATCAACCTGGCGAGGCTCGACCTGACGCGGATCGGCCTGCCGGGGATCAGCCTGCCGCGGCTCGAAGCCGCGCGGGTCGCCCTGCTGCGGATCACGCTGCCGCGGATCGCGCTGCCGGGGATCGATGCCGCGACGATCCGGTCCGCGATCATGTCCGCGGTCGGGTCCGCGATCTCGTCCGCGATCTTGCGGGCCGCGGGGATCTTGGGGACGGCCCTCACTCGGACGACCCTCACTCGGACGACCCTCACTCGGACGACCCTGCACGCCCGGCTCTCGGCCCGGACGCTGGAACTGCGGCGTGTAGCCCGAGCCCCGCCTCGCATCGCCGCTCCGGCGGAGATCATCGCGCGCGCGATCGGCGCGCGGGTCGATGCCGCGTCCACGATCGTCGCGCCGGCCTGGACCGCGCTCATTCCGGCCGATGTGCGTCCGCTCGACCGCGCGGTTGCGCCCACGCTCCGAGCGATCGAGCAGCGACTCCGACTGCGGGGTCAGCGGCCCTCCGATGCGCCGCGGTCCGTTGGGACGATTGCCGCGCGGGCCCGGGCCGCCTCTTCCCTGGAATCGAGACGGGCCGAAGGCCGACGGATCGTTGAGGAAGCGGCCGTAGTTCGGATCGCGGCCGAGCTTCACGGAATTCCACGGATCGCCCTCATCCTCGCCGGTGTCGCCGGGCTCGTTGGGGCGTGGCCCGCGCGGCTGCTGACCTCGCGGATGCTGGCCGCGATCGCGCGGATCCCGGTGCTGACCGAAGCGAGGGTCGTCGCGCCGTCCGCCATCTCCGCGCGGACCCGCGTCACTGCGCTGGCCGGGGTCACTGCGCTGGCCGGGGTCATTCCGCTGTCCGGGATCATTCCGCTGGCCAGGGTCACTGCGCTGGCCAGGGTCCACCTGCCCGCGATCACCACGCTGGCCGCCCTCGAGGCGATTGCCGACGTCATCTCGTG
>CAZZAH010000226.1:1862-4091 GCA_964652115.1 uncultured bacterium
GCGTCACGAGCGTCGCGATCGGTCGGCCCGAGGTCACCGCGCTCCGCGAAGGAGCGAGGCGCAGGTCGATCGATGGGCGCGCGAGGCGCTTCCCGGCGCGCGTCGGTCGGCTCACTCGGTGGTACGTCCGGTCGATTCGGAGCGGCCGCGGCGATTGGGCGCGGCATGGCGCCTTCGACGCGCGGCGGGGCATCGGCGATTCGCGCCGGTGGAAGCGCGCGGGGCGCCTCGATCGCGGGCTCCTCGCTCTCCTTGCGGGCGCGGGCGCGTGTGGGCTTTGCCTCGCCTTCCGTCGCGCGAACGCGCGCGCGACGCGCCGGTGTCGCGCTCTCCTCTGACTCACGGCCGGCACTGGCCGCGCTCGGACTAGCAGCGCTCGGAGTGGCGGCAGCTGCCTTGGCGGCGCTCGATTTGGGCTCGAGCTTCTTCGGCTCCGCGGCAGATTTGGGAGCCTTGGCGATGGGGCCACTCTTCGTGGCCGGGGTCGGCTTCGCATGCGCTGCGCCGCTCGGCACCTTACGCAGGGCCGAGATCAGCTCGTCCTTGGTGAGGCGACTCCGGTTCGGCACGTCATGCTCTCGCGCGAGCTCGATCAGCTCGACGCGGCTCTTATCCTTCAGTTCGTCGGTCCGCATTTCGGGGGCGTCCGTCTCCTCTTCGAGAGGGGGCGGCGCGCCGGCCATTACGCCGTTCGCGTCGCCGGTGTGTGAATGGCGTCGAGCTCGAGATTCGCGTGGCTCGCCAGCCGCCGGACGGCAGGTCCGTCCAGGAGGCTGGGATCAAATCCGTCGCGGGCAGCGGCCATCGCGCCCCCCGCCTCGAGCGTTCGTGATTGCATGAGCAATTCGTAGGCCCGTTCCTCCAGCCGGCGCCGAGGAACGTTCAGACCGACGCGATCCGCGCGGTCGAGCAAATCGCAGGCCTCATTGATCAGGATCAGCGCCTGCGCTTTCTTCGCGCCCGCGGCGTGAGCCAGACAGCGCTCGATCCGCGAGGCGAGACCGATCCCCAGGCGTTCGAGCGGCAGCCGGAGCCTCTGTCGTTGTCCCGGCTTCAAGACTACCTTGAGCTTTTCCCACCAGTCGGAAGGGATCGCGCCCTCGCGAAGGAGCTGGGCCGTCAGCTCGGTCAGCTCCCAACGGCGCACCGTCTGCTCGAGCGCGCGGAAGAAGGGCGAGACCTCGGCCGAGAGCTCCGGCAGGAGCCGCTTCGGCAGATCGTGCAGCTGCTCGATCCATCCTCGCGTCTCGCGGAGCAGCGTCTCCTGGAGCTCGCGTCCCGTTTCCCTTCGAAGATCGGCCGGCAACCGGCGCAGCATTCCTCGGATCGGAATCACCGTGCGATCACCCTTGGCGACGCCATCGCCGGCCGCATCCAGCGTGATCTCGCGGCCGCCGTCCTTGCCCGCGCGGATGTCGACCTTCCACTCCCACGTCCGCTCGAGGGAATCATCGGCAAGGGAGAGCTCTCCGCTCCAGCTCGATGATGCGTGCACCGCTTTCGAGCGCAGGGTATCGAGGAGCGGCCGCTCGATTCTTCCCGTCACGCGGAAGTTGTGGATGCGTCGCTCGACCGGCCGGCCGAAGAAGACCATCTCGAACGCGGCTCGCGCGGCGGTCACCTCCGGCGACAGGCGCCGGCGGAGCACCGCGCGGTAGATCTTCTCGCCGTCACCCCAACGCGGAACGTTGGAGCGCGCCTCGCGCAGATGCTCGATCAACCGCGGCTCGATCGGCACGCTCAGGTATGGCGACGCGAGCTCGATCGCGCGCGCCGCGTAGGCCAGGTTCTGCCGTGGCTCGATGCCGGAGATGTCGCTGAAGAACCAGCCGCAGCTCGTGTACATGAGCATCGCCTGGTGGCTCGCCTCGAGCATCGACCAGACGCGCGCACGTTCCTCCGCGTTGAGCGTGCGCGGCGCGTGCACGGCGAGGAAGCCTTCGCGCCCGCCGGGACTCGGATCGAGCAGCACATCGACGTAGGCGTCGCGCGCCGCCCACGGATCGCGCAAGCAATCGGTGGTGCTCGTGAGCAATGCTTCTTGGATCGCGTCGCGGACCACATCGAGGCCGGCGCGAAGGGGACCGCGCCAGGCTTGATTCCAGCCCGGCTCCGACGAGGTGTTGCAGCCGCAATCACGCACCCAGCGGCCGACGCCGTGCGCGCACGACCAGGCGGTGCCTTCGCCGCCGGCGTAGTTGAGCTCGACCTCATGCTCCGGCGGATGCG
>CAZZAH010000226.1:4191-7110 GCA_964652115.1 uncultured bacterium
GTCGGCGCGAGGATGATGTACTTCACTCCCTCGGCCGCGAGCACCGCGAGCGTCTCGGCATCGATCGCGGTCTCCGGGAGCCACAGGCCTTCGCTCTTCCGCCCGAAGCGCACGGCGAAATCACGCAAGCCCCAGCGGACCTGCGTCACCTTGTCACGCGCGGAGGAGAGGGGAAGGATCATGTGGTTGTACGCCTGCGCAATCGCGTTGCCGTGCCCGGCGCGCTCCTCGACGCTCGCGCGATCGGCCTCCAAGATGGACCGATAGGTGTCGGGCTCGCGCCGCAGCAGATCGCGCAGCAGGGTCGGCCCGAAGTCGAAGGAGAGGTGCCGATAGTTGTTCACGATCGCGGCGATCTTGCCGGAGTTGCCCAGCACTCGGCTCCAGGCGTTCGCGCGATAGCATTCGTCTGTGATGCGTTCATTCCAATCGTGATACGGACGCGCGCTTGCCTGACGCGGCACCGAGTCGGTCCACGGGTTCTCCCGCGGCGGTTGATAGAAGTGGCCGTGCAAAATTGCCAGCATGCGAGTAAGGCTTGCCCTTGTTGGAACGCGGTCTTCCCAAACCCCAATTGAAGCTTCCCGA
The DNA here is from genome assembly GCA_964652115.1 of uncultured bacterium. Classification (GTDB taxonomy): domain Bacteria; phylum Eisenbacteria; class RBG-16-71-46; order CAIMUX01; family CAIMUX01; genus JADJQY01. The sequence goes on from CAZZAH010000226.1 coordinate 4,780, forward strand.
TCGAAGCACCGAACGCGCGTCTCCTCGGGCTCGCAACGGTCAGCGGACGGGCCCGAGGGTTCCGACTCGTATCTATTAATGTGCGCGGCGGCAGGGGCTCCTTCCGTGGAGTAGCCATGACCGGGCGCGCTAGGGGGCACCTCGTTAACACGGTCGTGCGAACCGTATTGTGCAAACCGTATTGTGCGAACCGTTCGGGCCTCGGGTCACTCGACCCGCTCGGAACATGCTGCTTTGAAGCCCGCGCTCCTCGGGAGCGCTCTCGTGCGTCATAGGGCCGCACGTTCCGGATCGGGAGGCATTGAGCGCCGTACTGGCGCCACGAAGCGATTCAAGCATGCGCTCGCCGATCCGGTCAACTAGCGGCGTGGCCCGAACACGAAATTAGCGGCACCAGCACGGTCGCCCGGCGGGATAGCGATGCGCGCCGTCCCCGGGGCAAGTACCGAGAACGGCGCGCGGTCAAGCACGAGCGTGGAGGGAAGCCCCTCTACCGAATCATGATCACCTTGCGAACCGCGGTGGTCGCATCGGTCCGGATCTCCACCCAGTAGAGTCCTGCCGCCAGCTGACGGCCATCGTCATTGTTGCCGGTCAACGTGACGCTGTGGAGTCCCGCCTCCTGCTCGGCTGACAGAATCGAAGCGACGCGCCTTCCGCTCGCGTCGATGTAGGCGATCGACACCTTGCCGCGAGCCGGCAGCGCGTAGCGAAGCGTGCTGCTGGTGCGAAGCGGGTTCGGCGCCACGCTCAAGATCTCGAGGCCCGCGCGACCCGGGACGCTCTCCTCCACGTCGACCGCGCCGCAAGGCGAGATGCCGTACTGCGGAATGCTGCCGTCGAAGATCCAGCGAAGCGACGCGCGCAGCTCGTTCGCCATCGCGGAGACGATGTGCGCTTCGTCGCTCACGCATTCGTCGACCGGATCGCGCGAGGAGAGGTGATGCCAGGCGACGCCGTCGACGACCGAGCGATAGTTCTCGCCCGTCGTGACCGACCTGGTCACCTGGGAGTAGTTGGTGCGGACGCCGGTGCCGTCATGGTCGTAGTAGGCGCGGTTGCCGACACCGCCCGCGATCGGGCTCAGCACGGAGAAGCGATGCTCCTCGGGACAGCCGTTACCCCAGGCATCGTAGGCGTAGTCCGGTCCGCCCTCGGCCACGAGGCTCGAGGGGTAGGAGCCGCCGGCGGCATCCTCGATGCGAACGCAACGGCTTTCATCCGCCGGCGTCGGCCCACATCCCGGCGAGGAGTAGTCGTCGCACAGCGGATCGACGCCGAGCTGGAGTTTGATCGGAAACAGGTTGGCCTCATTGCTCACCAATTCGTCGCCGCAGAGGATCAAACCCTGGCGGGTCGTATTGCCCTGGCAATACTGCGTCCCGAGCCAGTCACTCAGTCCCTCGAAGTCCTCCAGGGTGAGCGCGGCGCTGCCCGCCGCTCCCATGTTCACGAAGATCGTGCGGTAGCTCGCGAGCTGCGCGATGGTCGCGCCGTTGTTGCCGCCGCTTGCGCGGATCATCGGCGCGCCCCAGCAGGCACAGGCGGAGTCGAAGTCGTATCGATCCCACGAGGTGAGGCTGGGGATCGGATCGTTCGGCCCAGCGCCGTTCAGCGCGACGTTGAGCGCGTGCTCGCTGAAATACTGTGCGCCGCCGCCCGGCACGTCGACGTAGAGCACCGCGGGCATCCGTGCGGTGCCGCCCTCCATCCGGTAGCTCGGCAGGATCTCGAACTCGCGGAAGTTACCGCCGAGCGTGTCGGGCAAGAGAAACGCGACGCTCGGCGTGCAGGTGTAGTTGCTGGAAATGAAGTACTGGATCTGTGTGCCCGGCGCGAGGATTCCATCGCGGATCATCTCGCTCGCGTCAGTGCCCTCGCCGCTGAAGTCATCGTCATCCTCCCGGAATTCGGAGATGAACTTGACCTTCGACACGTTCGTCCCGACCTGCACGGAGTCCATCAGGCCGTAGGTGAATTGCGCACCGGGTCCGACGATGTTCCTCCCGTCGGCGACGGCGGTCTTCCAGGCCGAGTAGCCGGGGATCGCGCCCGCGCCGGGGCCTTCGCGAACGATGCGCCACCACATGCGGCTCTCCCACTTCGTCGAGGAGGTGGGATTCGGCCCTCGCACCACGAGCGAATCGCCGAGGTGATCCGGGGTGCTGCCGAGGCTCAGGTCGTAGGCGATGTCGGCGTTCCCCGGGTTCGTGGTGGCGTTGTGCAGCCCCTGGCCCCACGAGTCGACGAAGTAGGCACCAAGCTCAAACGCGAGAGCCGGAGCCAAGGGACGCTGGGTCACCTGCACCTGCACGTTGTCGAAGATCGGCG
>CAZZAH010000227.1:0-7108 GCA_964652115.1 uncultured bacterium
CAGCGACGACCTGGGCCCCTACGTGATCGACGCCACGGCGCTCGATCCCAGCACCGTCAACCAGGTCACGCTCGTCCATCGATTGGACCAAGGCCCTTGGCTCGAGTCCACGATGACGCCGCTCGGCTCCGGACTGTACCGAGCGAGCCTTCCGGGCCGACCGGCGGGGTCTCGCTATGACTACTACGTGCGTGCAACCGATGGACCGGGCCACGTCGCCTATTCGCCGGCGGGAGCGCCCGACGAGACCTACCACCTCCTCATCACGCAGCTCTTCTATTCGACCGAGCTGGAGCCACCGCTGGATCCGCCCTGGACCTTGGGCAGCCCGGACGACACGGCGACCGAGGGCCTGTGGATCGACGTCGATCCGCACGGCACCTACGAGGAGACCCAGCCTGTCCAGAGTGAGGATGACCACAGCGCCGGCGGAGGGACCCACTGCTTCGTTACCGGCGACGGCCTGGCCGGAGGTTGGATCGGCGCGGCCGACGTCGACGAAGGTTGCACCTCCGTGGTGAGCCCGCTGTTCGACCTCTCCGCCGCCTCCGAGGCCTACCTCATCGACCACGTCTGGTATGCACAAGGCAACTTCTTCCCTGACGACACGCTGGAGGTAGAGCTCACCAACGACGGGGGAGCGAGCTGGCATTCCATCGAACGGATCGCGGGATCGACCGGGGGCTGGTCCAGACGTGTTCTGCCTCTGCACCAGTTCGTGACTCTCACCGCGGAGGTGCAGGTTCGGTACCGCGCGTGTGACTTGGGCATTCAGGGGATCGTGGAGGCGGCGATCGACGACCTTCGCCTCGAGGTCGTTTTGGTGGGAAGGCCGGTCGGTGTGACCGAACCCTCCTTTAGGCCCTCGCTCTCGGTGCGGCCCGTTCCTTCGTCCACCGGAGTTGATCTCGCGTTCACCTCGCCGCCGACCGGTCCCATTCAGGTCGAGGTCGTCGATGTGGGCGGGCGGCTGGTTCGGACGTTGTGGGAGGGGGACCTTCAGCCGGGTCCTTCGCTGGCGCACTGGGACGCCCGCGATGAAGCGGGGCGGCAGGTCGCCGCGGGCATCTACTTCATCCGATTGAACGCGGGCGGGGGCGTCTTGACCCGTCGCGTGGTGATCGTGCAATGACCCGGCGTCTGAAGCGAGCTCGTGTGTTGCCGCGTTGGATTTCGGTACTCGCCCTGGCCGGCGCACTTCTCACAGCATGGCAAGCTGCCGCCGCGGAGTGCGTGAATTACTCCGCATTCATCCACACGATCGGCCGAATCGACCTCCCGATCTTGGCAACGGGCGTGGCCCGATCCGGCAATCTCGCGTTCATGACCTTGGGGACAGCCGGACTCGCGGTGGTCGATCTGACGATTCCCGAGAGCCCGATCACTCGCAGCGTCCTCGACACGCCCGGCACGGCCCGAAGCGCGGCGGCCACCGCGAATCTGGTGTATGTGGCCGATCATGATTTCGGACTTCGAATCATCGATGCCGGCGATCCTGATCATCCCGTCTTGCGCGGCAGCGTGGATACTCCCGGATGGGCCTCGGGCGTCTCACGTTTCGGCAATTACGCGGCGGTCGCGGACGCCTTTGGTGGACTGCAGATCGTGAACGTGAGCAATCCCGCGGCGCCCGTGATCGTCGGCGCCTTTCCCACCAGCTCGCAGACCCTCGGGGTCGAAGTCGTCGGGTCCTACGCATACCTCGCGGTCGACAATCTCGGGTTATACATCGTGAACATCTCGAATCCCGCGTCGCCATCGTTCGTTGGAACCCTGGGCATCTCGGGACACGCGCGCTCGGTCACGGTGCGAAACGGCTTCGCCTACCTTGCCGACCGGGACGGTGCGCTGCTGGTGATCGACGTCAGCATTCCGGCAGCGCCGGTCGTTCGATCGACGCTCGCGCTCGCGGGGCCCAACGCGGTCGTCTGGCGCAACGGTCTCGTCTTCGTCACCTCGGGCGGGTATCAGAGCATGGACGTGGTCGACGTATCGAATCCTCTCAGCCCCACCCTCGTCATGTCGCTGCCTCTAGAAGCTAGTACGGAAGGAATCGTCCTCGACGGCAACCGAGTGATCGTGGGCGGTTCGGGTGAGGTGATCGACGCCGCCATCCCTGAGCCGCCACCCGTCCTGAGCTCGCTACCCTTGTTCCCAGAGCCTACGGCGATCGCGACCGATGGAGATGTCGCTTGCGTGGCCGGTTCCTTCGAAGGAATCAGGATCGTGAGCTGCACCGATCCCCACCTGCCCGTCCTCCGCGGGCTCCTCGACACCCCCGGCTTCGCCTTCGGCGTCGACCTGGAAGGGTCGTTCGCTTTCGTGGCCGACGGGAGCTCCGGCCTCGAGACCGTCTACCTTCCGACGCTCGACTCCCCGCTTCTGGTAAGAACGGTTGCCCTTCCGGGGATGGCTATGGCGGTGAAGGTTGAACAGGGGCTCGCCTATGTCGGAATGGGTGTGATGGGCCTGGGGATCGTGGATGTCTCGAAGCCTGCCTATCCATTGCTGCTGGGCGTGGTCGACACTCCTGGGACCGCCGGCCGCGCCGTGGTCGCGGGCGGCTATGCCTACGTCGCCGATGGCCTGAAGGGGCTGGACATCATCGATGTCACCGTGCCGACGCAACCGGCGCTCGTCGCGAATCTCGACCTGCCTTCGACGTCGAACGACGTCGTGTTGACCTCCCACTACGCCATCGTGGCGGTGGATTCACCCGGGCTGCAACTGGTCGACGTGGCGAATCCCGCGACGCCGACCCTCGTCGGGGAATTCGCGATCGAGGACGAAGCGAAGGCGTTGTATCTCGATGGGTCGCTGCTCTACGTCGCCGGCAACAGAGGCGGGCTCGAGGTGCTCGACCTCACAAATCCGCTGTCGCCAGGCCGCGTCGGCGTGCTCCCCACGACCGCGAACGCGCTGGCTGTGGCCGGACTTCCCGGCGGCGTCGCGGTGCTGTCGACCGAGTTGACCTTGGCGGGACGGCAATGCGCCACGACCGGCGTGCCGCCGGGAACGCTAAGCGCGGCTCCTCGGCTCTGCATCACTCCGAATCCCTCCATCGACGGGGTCGAGGTGAGTTGGGAAGGCGGACGCGGCCCGATCCGCCTGGAGTTGTTCGACCCCTCCGGTCGCTCGTTGGGCCGACTTTCAACGGTCGACGCGGGCGGGCCGGCATCAGCGCGACTTCAGCGGTCGGTCTTTCCTGGCGCCGGAGTGTTCTTCTTGAGGCTAGAGACCGAGCGCGGCACCGCCGGAGTCCGGATCACGCGGCTTCGATAAGGTCCAACTCCCGTGCAGGGACTTGCCTCGCACTCCTCCGCGCGACGAGACTCCGTAGGTTCGCCCTGAAGCTGGCCCTTCTCTTGGGAGGAGATTTGATGCGCATCGTGACCTGGAACGTGAACTCGATCCGCGCTCGCCTGCCGCGAGTGCTCGAATTCCTCGAGCGGGAGAAGCCCGACGTGGTGATGCTCCAGGAGCTCAAGTGCCTCGACGCGCAGTTTCCGCTCGAGCCGATCGAGGAGGCCGGGTACAACGTGGCCACCTTTGGGCAGAAGACCTACAACGGCGTCGCGATCCTGGCGCGCCAGCGGATCGAGGATGTCTTCCGCGGCATGGGCGACGAGGTCGAGGACGTCGAGGCACGCGTGATCGGCGCGACGGTCGGCGACTTCCTACTGTTGAATCTCTACGTGGTGAATGGGCAAGAGGTCGGCCACCCACGCTACCACTACAAGCTCGAGTGGCTCGGCCGAGTGGTCGAGCTGCTCAAGCGTCGATTCCCGCTGAAGGAGAAGGTGGTGGTGGCGGGCGACTTCAACATCACCTTCGATGATCGCGACGTCTACGACCCCGAAGGTTGGCGAGAGAAGATCCACTGCTCGACGCCGGAGCGCGCGGCGCTGGCGAAGTTCACCGAGCTCGGCCTCATCGACGCGTTTCGCCGCTTCCACGAGGAGCCCGGGCTCTACACCTGGTGGGACTTCCGCACCTTCGGCTTCCAGAAGAAGCAGGGGCTCCGCATCGATCACTTCCTGATGTCGGAGCCGGCGCTCGACGCCTGCACCGCGATCTCGGTCGACCTCGAAGCCCGCGCGGGCGAGAAGCCGAGCGACCACGCGCCGCTCATCGCGGACTTCGAGTGAGCCCCTTCGAGAGGTGCTGCAGGACCTCCTGCGCGATGTCGACCTTGTCGATCGGCATCTCCGCAAGGGTGTGACGCACCGCCGCCTCGATCGTCCCCTCGGTCGGAACGATCAGCTGCCGGCCCTTTTCGCTCAGCTCGAAGAGGACGCGCCGGCCGTCATTCGGATCCCCGTGACGTGTGATCAACTCGCGGCGCTCTAGACGCGCGAGGATGCCCGCCAGCGTGCTTCGATGGATGCTGAGTCGCTGCGCGAGGTCGGCCGCCGCCGGTCGCGGGAGTTGGCCGATCAGGAGAAGCACGACGCGTTGCGCGCCCGTGACTCCCAACTTCGCCTGTAGTCGCTTGGAGACGGACCGCAGTCCGTGATCGAGAGCCCAGAGGTCGCGCATCAAATCGACAACGCGTCCCAGATCGTGCTCCGCCGTGACGTCGCTCAATGGAGAGATCTCCTTCTTCCAGCCGGGGTCAGTCCGCGGAAGGCACCTCCGGCGCCTCATCGAGCGAGCTCGACGAGAAGCACAGAAGCTCCTGCCGTGGTGCGAGCCCTGTACGCACGTCCCTCTCCAAGGCGCGCGTCACGAGCCAGCGATCTCGAAGCTCATTTTCGAACCAGACCAAGTACCTGCGTTCGCCTTCGGAGCGCCGCTCCACCGCCGCGCGAGCCGTGCGATGGAGCAAAGAGGTGATCTCCTCGCCCCGAGTTGCCCACTCCTCCGCCATCCCGCGCGGGGTCTGGAGGTAAGAGGGCAGGTCATCCACCAAGATCGGGTGCCGCGCGAGCGCGAAGAGGTCAGCCGCCTTCTCACCGCTCGGCACATGTCCCAAGTTCTGCAGCAGGTGGACCAGCTCATGCGCGATCGTGTGCCGCTTGAGCCTTCGCGGATTGATCCAGATGCACGGTTCCTCACGCGAAGCGAAGCCCGCCGCACTCTTCGTCAATCCGACCCGCAGACACATTCCGTCCAGCTCGGGAAAGAACAGGCGCACCTGACGGATGCTTTCCAGCACCCGCGTGCACGATGGGTGACGGAGCAGCACGCGCGTCGGCCAGAGGTCAGGTCGCCCGCGTACTTCGCCCGTCGGATCCTTCCAAAGGTCGAGCTGGGTCCCACCGTGCTTGGTCGTGCGCCCGCGCCCCTGGCCCGTGGCTTCCCTGCCGCTGGACAAAGACATGGCGGTCGGAGACTATCCTGCACGTCCATTAGGGTCAACCCGGTTGGCGTGAGTGAAGAGTGCATGAAGCGCCGCGTGCGCGCGCGGAAAGGTCAGACGAGATGTCGGCGCGGTCCGATCTCCTGCCGCTCGATCCGAGCGAGGGCGAAGTGCCGGCGGTCGAGGTGAAGCGACGCCTCGATGCGGGCGAGCCGCTCCTTCTGCTCGATGTGCGCGAACCGCACGAGCTCGCCCTCTGCCGCATCGACGGCGCGAAGAGCATTCCTCTAGCCCAACTTCCGGCGAAGCTCGCGACCCTGCCGAAGGACCGCGCGATCGTCGTCTTCTGTCATCTCGGCGCGCGGAGCTGGCAGGGGATGGCCTATCTGCGCAACGCCGGCTTCCCGTCGACTTGGAGCATGGCCGGAGGCGTCCACGCCTGGGCGCTCCAGGTCGATCGATCGATGCGAACCTACTGAACCGGACCAACGAGCGAGGCCCACGGCACGAGGCGGGACGCACGCTCGCGCCTTCGCCGAATGCGGCCCTCGCCGCGAGGAACACGATGCCACTCAATCGAAGCTTCGCCGCCGGCGCGCTCGCGCTCTCCCTTGCCTTGGTGCCTTCCGCACGCGCGGAGGTCCTGCGCCAGGTGCTGCCCAACGGCTTGACCGTGATCCTCGAGGAGGACCACAGCCGTCCGCTGACCGCGGGAGCGCTGGTGGTGAAGGGCGGCAGCCGCACGGAGACTCAGGACCTTCTCGGCCTCTCGCACTACTACGAGCACCTCATCTTTCGCGGAGGCTCGCGCGATCAGGCCGAGCTCGAGTTCCGTCGCGCGATGCAGCGGTTGGGGGAGGAGAGCGGCGGCTACACCTCGGATGACTACACGAACTTCGGCTTCACCGCGCCGAGCTCGCACTTCGCCGAGGCGCTTCGCCGATCGACCGATGCCTGGATGAACCTCGACCTCACGCAGGAGAAGGTCGACAAGGAACGCCAGGTGGTGATGGAGGAGTACAAGCAGGGGCGCGATCGGCCCGACTACCGCCTCTACTACTCGATGCTCGAGTCGGTGTTCACCGTGCATCCTTATCGCGTGAGCCCGATCGGCCGGCGCGAGGTGATCGAGAGCGCGAGCCTCGAGACCTTCCGCACCTTCTACCAGGATCGCTACGTGCCGAATCAGATGATCCTGGCCTTGGTCGGCGACCTCGATCCGGCCGCGACGCTCAAGCAGGTGCGTTCGCTCTGGGGCGACTATCCCGCCGGTCAACCGTCGTTCGAGCAGGGGAAGATCGAGCCGGAGCAACGCGAGTTCCGCTTCCATCAGGAGACGCTGCCGACCGCCGAGGCGAAGCTGGCGCTCGCCTTCCCGATTCCTCCGGCGAATCATCCCGACCTGCCGGCGCTCGAGCTCCTCGCGACCCTGCTCGCGAACGGCGACTCTTCGCGGCTCTGGAAGTCGCTCAAGCTCGATGACGATCTCGTGCGCGCGGTCACGGCCAACGCGGAGCGGCGCGTCGATCCAGGCCTCTTCGAGATCGATGCCGAGCTCGATCCGGAGCAGATGCAGGCGGCGCTCGATCGAATCGCCACCGTGCTCTCGACCCTGGCGGAGACGCCGCCGATCGTCGACGAGCTCAACCGCGCGCGCTCGACGCTCCTCTCCGCGCGGATCATGGGGCTCGAGACGCCGTTCCGTCGCGCCGAGGCGCTGGCGGTGGCGGAGATGTACGGCACCGCCTTCGACGTCGATCGTTATCCGTCGCTCCTTCGCGCGGTCACGCGGCAGGACATCGCGCG
>CAZZAH010000228.1:0-3825 GCA_964652115.1 uncultured bacterium
AGTCGAGCACGTGGTCGCCGGCGTCAGCGATCGCGATCTTGTTGTGGTTCAAGCCGGGCTGAATCGTGTCGGTCGCGAAGAAGTCGCCCGCCGGAACGAACGGGGCCCAGTAGGCCAGGTGTCGGTACGGTTTCCGCCCCGCACGGTCCCGCGCCGCACTCGCATCCCCTTTCGGAGTATCCGAAGCTTTCCGCATGGCCCCCCGAAGGCTATGCTAATCCGCGCAAGTTCGAGCGCAGGCGCGCCGCTTCCGTTACCCAGCCACCGGATAGATCACCAAACGTGGAGCCGGGCGATGTCTGAACCTCACTCTGGCGAGTTCCTGCGCTGCCTCGCCGGCTTGCGGTCGCCGGACGCGGCAACGCCCGAAGCGCGCGAACGGCTCTTCGCGCTGGCATACGAGAAGCTGCGGAGCATCGCGGCCGGTTTAATGCGGCGCGAGCGAGATGGTCACACTTTGCAGCCGACCGCGCTCGTGAACGAGGCTTACTTCAAGCTGGCGGGACCAAGCGAGGTCGAGTTCCGGGACCGAGCGCACTTCCTGGCCGTGGCGGCGCGGGCCATGAGGCAGATTCTTGTGGAGTACGCGCGCATGCGAGGCGCGGCAAGACGCGCGGCTCCCCTGACCCATCTCTCGCTCGACGGGACCGGCCCCGGGGCAGACGACCCGCAGTTCCAGGTGCTCGAGCTGGAGCGCGCGCTGGATCAGCTCGCCACCCTGAGCGAGCGCATGGCGCGAGTGGTCGAGCTCCGGGTGTTCGCCGGCATGACCCACGAGGAGGTCGCGGAGGCGCTCGGTGTTTCGCCGCGTACCGCGGCCGAGGATTGGGCGGTGGGTCGGCGTTGGTTGATTCGCGAATTGACGCAGGGGACCACTTGACTCCGGACCGCTTCGAGCAGATCCGGCGGATCCTGATCGAGCTGGAGGGTATTCCGCAAGGCCGCCGACGTGCGCGCGCGTGTGATCTGTGCCAAGGAGACGCGGCGCTCCTGGCTGAGGTTGAATCACTGCTAGCGAGCGAGGCTGGGCCCTCGGTCCTTCAAACCGGCGGGGTGGCCTCGCTCATCCGGCAAGTGTCGCCGTGCGGCCCCGAGGCATCACGATCGTTCCTATCACCGAGAGTGCCAGAGCGGCTCGGTGCCTACCGCATCTTGGGCGTCCTCGGCCGCGGGGGCATGGGCGAGGTCTACCACGCGGAACAGCTCGAACCGATTCGTCGAGAGGTCGCGATAAAGCGAATTCCCCTCGGCTCGAGTCCGGGCGCTGCTCTCGCCCGATTCGAGCTTGAGCGGCAGAGCCTGGCGCGGATGGAGCACCCCGGCATCGCGCGGGTCTTCGACGCCGGGACCGATGACGAGGGTCTTCCGTTCATCGTCATGGAGTTGGTGCGAGGTGTCGCCATCACCGATTTCTGCCGGGAGCGGCACCTGTCCACTCGCGAGCGCGTCGGCCTCCTTCGTGACGTTTGCCACGCGGTTCAGCATGCGCATCAGAAAGGCGTGCTCCACCGCGACCTGAAGCCGGCGAATATCATGGTCAGCGAGGAGACGGGAGGGCCGGTCGCTAAGGTGATCGACTTCGGGATCGCCAAGCCGCTGTCCGCAACCGCCCCGGGGCTCACCGGGGATGGCCAGCTCATCGGCACGATCGAGTACATGAGCCCGGAGCAGGTCGTGGGCGAGGCGGGAGCCGCGGACACTCGCTCCGACGTCTACTCGTTGGGAGTCGTGCTGTACGAACTCATCAACGGGGAGCTCCCATCCGAGCTGCAGGGAAAGACGCCGGCGGAGATCATCCGGCTCATGCTCGGGGAAGGAGTTCCACCGGCCCGCGCATTCGGGCCTGATGCGGATGACGACCTCGCCGTGATCGTGGGTAAGGCGATGTCGCGCGAGGCGTCCCTGCGCTACACCTCCGCCTCCGCCCTCGCGGAAGACCTCGACCGCTGGCTCGATCGGCTGCCGATCCTCGCCCGCCCGGCCAGCACCGCCTACGTCTTGCGGAAGCTGATCGCGCGACACCGCGCGCCGGCCGCGCTTGGCCTGAGCCTGGTCCTCGCCTTCATCGCCTTTGGCCTCACCATGTCCGCAATGTACGGCTCGCAGCGTGCGGCGCGGGCGCGGGCCGAATCGGAGGCGAGCAAGGCGCGGGCAGTGAGCCAGTTCCTGCGCGACATGCTTGCGGCGGTCGAGGGCCAAGGGCGCGAGGTGACCATGCGCGAGGTGTTGGACGCAGCCGCGACCGGGGTTGAACACGGACTCGACGGGCAACCGGAGGTCGAGGCCGCGGTCAGGAGCGCACTCGGCTCGTCGTACACCGCGCTCGCCGAGTACGACCAGGCGGCGAGACAGTTCGACACCTCGCTCGCCCTGCGGCACCGTGTGTTCGGCGACCAGGGCGAGGCGGTGGCCGCGAGCTACTTCGATCTCGCTTCCCTCGAGCGCGCGCGACACTTCGACCTGGCGGGACTCGCCCGGTTCGATTCGCTGGCCCACCGTTCGCTCGCTCTGTATGAGGCGGCGCTCGGACCGAACGATCGCCGCACGATCAGCGCGTTGGTGCCGGTCGCGGCCGCGGCCCGGGATCGGGTGGCCCCGGGCGCCGACTCGATCTGTGTCGCCGCTCTCGCGCGTGCGGAGCGGAACCTCGGTCCGGCCGATCCCGTGGTGGCCGACTTGCTCTCGATTCGGTCGGAGGTGCTGTTTAACGCGGGAGACGCGGACGGGGCGGAGGCCGCGATGCGGCGCGCGTTTGCCATCTACCAATCGTCATACAAGGGAGACCACGCCAAGACCGCGCAGTGCCTGCATGACCTCACCTTTGTGGTCAGGAACGCCGCCGAGGCCGACTCCTTCGCTCACGCGTACCTGGCAATGCAGCGCCGCCTGTGGGGCGAGGAAAGCCCGAGGATCTGCGAGGCGCTGCTCCTGGCGGGGACCCGTGCAATCTACCAGGATCGGGTCGACGAGGGCCTGCCGTTGCTTCGCCAGGCCGTGTCCATCTTGCTTCGCAATTCCCCCGCGGATGACGCGGCGACGGCGGGCGCGCAGAACGCGGTCGGCGTCGCCCTGATGGCCGCCGAGCGTTGGAGCGAGGCTGCCGCCATCTTGGCGGAGTCGCTTCGAGTGTGGGAGCTGCGCCTTGGAGTCGGAGCGGCGTCGACCCACGTCTGCCGCACGAACGTGGCCATTGCACTCGACGGCGCCGGGCAGACCGACGAAGCTCTGGCCCTGCTTCACCGGGGGCTCGCGCTGCAAGACGCCGTCGACCCTAACGATCGCACCGCCGCTCTCTACCATTGTCGCTTGGCCGAAATCCTGGTCGAACACCAGCGCTGGGCGGAAGCGGCCCGGCACGCGCGCATCGCCATCCGGATCTCCGGAGGAGACCGACCGGCGGAACTGGCCCTACCGGGCGCCACGCAGGCGCTGGCGACTTCGTTGCACGGTCTCGGTGATTGCGTCAGTGCCCGGCGCGAGTACGCCCGGAGCGACTCGATTTTCGCTCGCGACTTGAGCTGGCTGCCGTGGGTGCGAAATCGCGTGGCGTGGAGCCGGTGTCTGACCGACCGCGGCGAACTTCGCGCGGCCATCGCACTCCTCAAGGACGGAGATGCTCTGCTGACCCGCTTACCCCAGGGCAATCAATCCGGGCGTGCGCAACTGCTGCTGCCTCTCGCCGAGCTGCTCTCCCGATCGGGGCAGCGCGACGAAGCTGCGGCCGCCGCCGCTCAATGTCGCGCGCTACTGCCGAAGGGTGATTCCCGACAGGAGCGCCTCGACGCGATCGGGCGACGACTTCTCGTGGCCGCCCGCTAGCCAAGA
>CAZZAH010000228.1:3835-5833 GCA_964652115.1 uncultured bacterium
GACCTACCGTCGAACGATTCGACGAGTCACCTGCTGGCCCCCAGCCTCTAGCCGCAGGAGATAGACGCCCCGCGGCAGACTTCGCCCGCGGTTGTCGCGACCATTCCAGAGGTTCTGGTGACGCCCAGGCCGCAAGTCGGCCTCAACCAAGTTGGCGAGCCTCCGCCCGGCGATATCCATCACCGTGAGCCGCACGCGAGCCGCGTGAGGCAGGTTGAACAGGATCGACGTTTCGCGCGAGAACGGATTCGGCGAGGAGGTGAGCGCCAGCGCTTCGGGCGGCGCAGTCGCGGGGGTCTCCGCGCCGCTCACGCCATTCAACTCCCAGACCAAGTAGGCCTGCGGGTCGTCGCTCGTCTCGGCGCCGCCCGGCCGACTCCACCCCACGATCAGCCGCCGACCGTTCCCGTCGAGGCCGACCGAGAGCGCCGCTTCCAGCGACTGAGGCGGCGAAATCGGTCCGGTGAGCAATTGGTCCAACACATCGGCAAACTGCAGAGGCCAGTACTCACCGAGCAACGACGCCACCGTGGGTCCAGTCCCGTTCGCGCAGGCTCCGGCCATGCTCGTGACGCCGTTCCTCAGCGCGATGCCACGCAACTCGCCGACGGAGTAACCGGAGGGTAGTGCACCTGCCTCCATCATCCAGCTCGCACCGGAATCCATCGAGGTCCAGAACGCGGGTTGCGCGTTGCCGCCGGCGGTTCGGTACCAACCGACGACCTGGATGAGATCGCCTTGACGAGCAATCGCGTTCGCCTCGCCCTCGACCGCACCAAGACCGAGCGGGAGCGGGCTCCCGGCCCACCCATTCGCCTGCTCCCAGAGGTACGGTAGCTGCACGCCCTGCGCGGTGGTGACGTGGCCGACCGCGAGGCCGAAGCCCCACTCGAATCCGTCGAAGGAGGCGACCGCGTTCGCGACACTTGGCTGCCCGGCCGCCCCGCCCGCAAGCGAGTTGAGTTGCCAGCTCTGGCCGTCGACCGAGCTCCACAAGACCGCGCGCTTCACGCCGGACAGGGCCGACCAACCGACCGCGAGGCTCGGCTGTCCCGTGGCGTCGGCCGCGCCGAGCACCTCGCCATCACCGTTCGCCTCCAGCGCAGGCAGCAGCACCGATGTGCCGGTGGGCCAGCGGAAGACAACGGCGCGGCTGGAGGACGGGCTCACGGTCCGCTGTCCTCCGCCTATCGCCTGAACGGATGGCCAATCGACCTGGGCGAGGCAGTTCAGACGCCCCGGCAGCAGCGTGGTGACCTCCCACGCGTAGTTGGAGACCCCACGCTTCCAGATGACGGCGATCCAGCTGGGGTCGCCCGGCCCGCGGACCTCACCACCGATGAGGAGGTCGGTGCCACTCGCGGCCACGTGGGGAATCTCCAGGATCGAGCGACCGATAGACGAGCCCCCGAGGTCAGGCAGCAGGTGGGCCACCATCTTGGGTACCGGCGGAGACGCGACGATCGCAGCGTCGGAGAATTCGGAGGTGTTGCTCAGGCCAGAGATCACCACCGTGTTGGTTGCGGTGACCTGGAGCCCAGGAACGAGTGCGGTGCCGGGCGCGAAGCTCCAGGTGGTCCCGCTGACGACCGCATCGCCGAGATAGGTTTGGCCCTCGTCGCTCAGGTCGCGGAAGACTTGTACAACCGGCACGGGCGATGCCGGCAGGTTCGTCGATCCCGAGACGAGCGTGGGAAGAGCCGAGGTAACGGAGGGCTTGGCCACCTGGAGATTTCCGTAGTCCGGCGCGAACGCGTCGAGCTCGATCCCTTCTCCCGTGTTGTCGAAGATCGAGTTGCAGAGGATGACATCGCCGTGCGGATCGTTCGCTCCCGCCCCTGATTCACCGATCAGCACGCCGGGGCCGGGCACACCGGTGACGCCGTTGTGTGCGATCGTGTTCGCCGCGTCGGCGCCCGCCCCGGTGGACCAGTCACCCAGACGGCAGTCGCGGAAGTTTCGGCCCAGCCAAACGCCACCAGATCCATTCGGCAGGGC
>CAZZAH010000228.1:5843-7091 GCA_964652115.1 uncultured bacterium
CCGGGCACTTTGGTCCCGATGTCGTTCCCTTCGAGCACCAGCGAGTGCCCCGCGCCTCCGCTCGTGTCGTGGGCTTCGACGCCCCAGTAGGTGTTGCCGGAAATCCGATTCCCTAAAGTGGCGGAGCGCAGCCCGCCGATCGTGTTGCCATCACCCGAGACGTAGATGCCGCTCCACCAATTGCCGGCGCCGACGACGCCGTCGCTGCTCGTGCCGATCAGGTTCCCGATCAGGAGGTTGTCATCGCCGCCTAGGTAGACGCCGTGCTCGTAGTTGCCGGAGATCGTGTTTCGATCGAGGGTGTTGCCGGTGCACCCCAGATCGATCGACACGCCGAGGCGATTCGGCAGGGGTGCGAGTCCACCGCCGTCCAGGCCGATGACGTTCGCGACCAAGGTATTGTTCGACGCTCCGCTCCAGAGCCCAACCCCGAACTGCCCCGGGCTGTCCTCCCCGCTGATCAGGTTGGAGGCGAGGTAATGGTGCTGTGACGCTTCAATCCGAACGCCGCCGACGTTCGTGGTGGTGCCGCCGTTGCGCACCGCCACCGTTCCCGCCGCGTTCGTGCCGATGCGGCAACTCAGGACATTGAGCAGGTTGCTTCCGCTCGCGCACAGTACGCCGTTGGCGGCGTTGCCCCCGATGGTGGAAGACCGCACGAAGTTGAAGTACGCGCCGTCGCGCACCAGCACCCCGTTCTGCTGATTGGGGAGGGCCGAGCTGCCGGTCGCTTCCAGTCCAATGATGCAGCCATCGAGGTCGTTCTGGTTGGTGCCGGCGCCACTCAGCTCGAAACCATTCCGGAGATTTCCGCTCACCAGGTTCGGGTCGGTGAGGCTATCGCTCGGATTCAGGAAGCGATTCTGCTGTGCGCCGTTTCTAAGCTCGACTCCATCACCTTGATTCGGCACCGCGACCAGTCCGCTCTGGTCGGTGCCGATCCGGTTTCCGCCGAAGTTGTTCGCCCGAACGAACCCATCGAGCGTCACGCCATTGCCGGTGTTCCCCGAGATGGTGTTGCCGGTCACGATCACGTCGTGGATCTCTCCCGGCCCCGGGTGCAGGAATTTCAACCCATCCCCTCCATTGGGCGCCGCACCGATTCCGTTGCCGTCGATCCCGATCATGTTGTCGAGGATGGTGAACGCCAGGATGGTGTTGGCGGCGGTCCCCTCCACCAGAATTCCGTTCTGGCTATTCTGCGAGAACACATTGAAGTCGAGTGCGCCGGTGCCGCCGATCGTGAGC
>CAZZAH010000229.1:0-7048 GCA_964652115.1 uncultured bacterium
TTTTTTCCGAGCGGCGGGCCTCGTCGCGGCGCTACCGTCGCCACCATGCTGCTCGAACGAGATTCCGCGATGGCCCGGCTTCACGCCGCGCTCGAGGGCGTGCGCTCCGGCGCGGGAACCATCCTGCTCATCCATGGCGAGGCCGGGATCGGGAAGAGCTCGCTCGTGAGCGCGTTTCTGCAGGGCGCGCCGGCCGACGTGCGCATGCATCTGGGCGCATGCGATCCGCTCGACACGCCAAGGCCGCTCGGCCCCGTGGCCGACATCGCGCGAACCGCAGGAGGCGCACTGCGCCGAGCGCTGACGGCCGGCGCGTCACGCGCGGAGATCTTCGAGGCGACGCTCGATCTTCTGGATAAGCGCCCCGGCCCATCGGTCCTGATCTGCGAGGATTGCCACTGGGCGGACGGCGCCACGCTCGATCTCCTCCGCTATCTCGGTCGGCGGATCGCGAGCGTCCCCGCGCTGCTTCTCCTGACCTATCGAAGCGATGAGGTCGGTCACGCGCATCCACTCTCGCGCGCGATCGGTGACCTGCCTCAGCAGCTCGTCGATCGCATCGCGCTTCAGCCGTTGAGCGAGGCGGCGGTGGCCGAGCTGGCGGCGCGACATGACCGCTCCGCCGAAGGAATCTTCGAAGCGACCGCCGGGAATCCCTTCTACGTGACCGAGCTCCTGGCGACTCGCGCTCCGGAGCGCGCATCCGACTCCGCGGCCGTGCCCGATTCGATTCGTGACGCGGTGCTGGCGCGGGCCGCGCGTCTCTCGCCCGCGGCGCGGGAGACCGCGGACTTCGTGTCGGTCGACCCCGCGGGAATGGAATCCATCCTGCTCGACGAGAGCTTGGCCGAGTGCATCGAGCGCGGGGTGCTCGTGGCGCGGGAAGAACGCATCGGCTTTCGTCACGAGCTCGCGCGAAGGGCGTTCGAGGCGGCGCTCGATCCGGTCAAGCGCCGTGGGCTCCATCGTCGCGCGCTCGAGCTCTTGCTGGCGCGTCCCAGCGCGGAGATTCCGCTCGCGCGCCTGGTTCACCACGCGGCCTTCGCCGGCGTGCACGAAACCGTGCGAAGCCTCGCCCCGATGGCGGCGCGCCAAGCGGCATCGGTCGGAAGTCATCGCGAAGCGGCCGCGCACTGGGGTCGCTACTTGACGTCGCTGCCTTCCGACGCGCTGGATCGACGAGCCGCGGCACTCGAGGCGCGCGCGTACGAGCTCTACCTCGTGCAGCGGATCGAGGATGCGTTCGCCGACCGCGCCGCGGCGATCGAGATCCGACGTTCGTTGGGCGACCGCCGACTCGAAGGCGACAACCGGCGCTGGCTGTCGCGCCTCGCGTGGTTCCTCGGCCGGGGCGCGGACGCAACCGCGCACGCCGAGGCCGCGATCGAGATCCTGGCTGCGCTCGAACCTTCGGCGGAGCTCGCGATGGCCTACAGCAATCGCGCGCAGCTTCACATGCTCGCGGGCGAAGCGGACGCGGCGGTCGAGTGGGGTGAACGTGCGATCGAGCTCGCGCGATCGCTCGGGGATCGGGACATCCTCTCCCACGCGCTCAACAACACCGGCACCGCGCGCGCCCTGCGCGGTGATCCGCGAGGTTGGAGCGAGCTCGAGCAGAGCCTCGCGCTCGCGCTCGAGATCGGCGCGCAAGAGCATGCCGCGCGCGCGTACACGAACCTCTCCTCCACCGCGGTGACCTGGAGAGAGTACGAGCGCGCCGATCGCTGGCTCAGCGAGGGCCTGAAGTACACCGAGGATCGCGACCTCGACTCCTGGACCGTCTACATGAGCGCGTGGCGCGCGCGTGAACGCTACGAGCGAGGCTTCTGGGATGAGGCGAGCGCGTGGGCCAGCAAGATCCTCGAGCGGGGTGAGGTCGCGGCGGTGTCCAAGATCCCAGCGTTGACGGTGCGCGGCGCGCTGGCGATGAGGCGCGGCGAGCCGGACGCGGTACGACACCTCGACGCCGCTTGGCTCCTCGCGCGCGACTCCAACGAGGTGCAGCGCCTGGCGCCGGTCGCCTGCGCTCGAGCGGAGCTGGCCTACTGGAATGGCCGGCTCGACGAGTGCGTCCCGTGGCTTCGAGACCTCTTCGAGCGAGCGACCGAGATCGAGGAGAGGTGGCCGGCGGGCGAGCTCGCGCTCTGGCTCAGTCGAAGCGCGTCGTTCCACCAAGGCTCGCTTCCCTTGGCGAGCATCGCGGCGCCTTTCAAGACCGAGATCGATGGCGAGTGGCGTGAGGCCGCGCGAGAGTGGCGATCCCTCGGCTGCCCCTATGAAGAGGCGATGGCGCTCGCGCTCTCGGGCGAGGTCGAGGCGAGCACCGAAGCGCTTTCGATCTTCGATCGACTCGGCGCCGGTCCGGCATCGGCCTGGCTCCGGCGACGCTTGCGCGAATCGGGGGTGCGCGGCCTCCCTCGCGCGCGTGCTCGCGCGCACGTCAACGCGCTCCTCACTGTGCGCCAGCTCGAGATCCTCGCTCTTCTGATCGAAGGGCTCAGGAACGCGGAGATCGCCGAGCGCCTGTTCCTCTCTCCGAAGACGGTGGACCACCACGTCTCCGCGATTCTCGAGCGCCTCGACGCACGCAACCGAGCGGAGGCGGGTGAACGCGCTCGTCGACTCGGCCTCTGGCCACCGAGCTAGCGCGCGCTCGCGAGCGAAGAATGGGGAGTCCTCCCCATACCGCGTCGACCTCGCCCCTCCTACTCTTTCGGACATGTAGCACGGCCGTGAACAACGCGAGCGATGTTCGAAAGGAGCCCCGATGCCCCGGTACATGGTCGAACGAGAGTTTCCGGATGGTCTTCACATTCCGATGAGCGCGGACGGCGCGGCGGTCTGCCGGAAGGTGGTCGACGGCAACGCGACCCACGGCGTGACCTGGGTCCACTCCTACGTCAGCCTCGACAAGAAGAAGACGTACTGCGTCTACGACGGCCCGTCGCCTGACGCGGTTCGCCGCGCGGCGGAGACGAACCAACTGCCGATCTCGAGCGTGAGCGAGGTGCGCGTGCTCGATCCGTACTTTTACGCCTAAGCGCGCGCGTCTGATCGAGGGAGCGATGTGAGGCGCCGCGGGCTTCGAAGCGGCGCCTCATCGCGATCACTTATACAGTGCTTTGACTCTTCCCCAGCTCAATCGCTCGGTCGGCACCGGCCCGGGGCACGGGTTGGGATCGCAGATGGTGCCGACCCCTTGGAACTGTCCCGTGCACTGGGCCTGCTCGGTCATGACGCACGATCCATCGGCAAGGCAACACGCACCCAGGGTCGGCGCGCACGCACGAACGCCGGCCGAGATGCCCAGCGCGTAGACATCGCCCCAGATCACGGAGGCATCTTGCCACCCGTCGACGCCGAAGATCCCGGGAGCGAGGCAGATCTTGGGGCATCCATTCGAGGCGGGGTTGAGGTCGAACGTCGTGAACCAGCCGTAGTTCTGTCCCGGCCAGTTCGGCCAGTAGCCGATCCACCAGTCGTTTGGAGTGCAGCATCCGCCGAGGTCGACGATGTGCCGCGAGATGTTCGGCCAGAAAGCGACAGGCCCCGGATCGACGCTCGCGCGCAGGCAGAGGACCTGGCCGGGACAACCATCGAGGTCTTCCCAGACGTAGACGTCCATGAGTTGTCCGGCTTGCGTCCCGGCCTGGGTAAAGTCGAACACGGCCTGACAGACCTCGTAGCTACCGTGATAGCACTCGGCCCAGGCGCCGTAGTAAGGCACCTCGACGGCATTGTTCCGAACCGCGCCGCCGTTTTCGTAAGTGCCGTCGGAGTTCTGCAGCGACACGCCGCACTCCCCGCCCGCGGCGACCGGCGACGCGCCGTGCGCGAGCGATTGAGGCGACAAGGTGACGACGGCGTCACGATTGTCCGCAGTCCAGCGCGGCACGCCCGACGATCCGCAGCCGATCGGCCCCACGCAGTCGACCCCATCGCAGTGCGTGAAGGGACCGTGATAGAGGCCGCCCTGCGCGAAGCAAGCGCTCTCGGGTAGATCGAGGCACGAGCCATCGTCCAAGCAACACGCGCCGATCAGGTCACCGCAGGGACTCGGCACGCAATCGGTGCCGGCCCCACTCCAGACGCCGTTGAGCTCGGTGCAGATCGCCTCGGTTCGAACGATGCACGCGTGGCTCGCGAGACAGCAGGCGCCACCAGGAGGACAGCTCGCCGGGCCGCACTCGGTTTCGCCCGGGATGAACACGCCCTCGAAGAGCATGCACTCGGGATGCGTGAGGAATCGGCATCCGCCGTCATCGAGGCAACAGACTCCGGGCGGGCAAGGAGTGGGGCTGCAATCGGTGCCGGAGCCGATGAAGGTGCCTCCGCCACCCACGCACTGCTCCTCCGGCTCTACGATGCAGGCGCCGCTCGTGAGGCAGCACGCTCCCGCCGGGCAGGGCGACGGATCGCAGGTCGTCCCTTCTCCGATGTAGTGTCCATTTCCGAGGAGACACGACCCTTCATCGGTGACCACGCAGGCGCCGTTGTCGGAGCAGCACGCGCCCATCGGCGGAATCGGGCAGGGATTCGGATCGCAGAGCACGCCGTCGCCGAGGAAGCTGCCTCCTTGGCTCGCGCACTCGCTCATCGTCAACCGATGGCATGATCCGCTCGCGAAGCAACACGCGCCGAACGCGGGCGGCGGACATGGATTCGGATCGCAGTCGGTCTCCTCGCCCTGGAAGTCGGCGCCGTACTGCTCGCAGATCGCGCGCGTCGTGATGAAGCAGAGCGCATCGACGGTGCAACACGCACCGCGAATGGTGGCGCAGGGATCGCTCGCGCAGGGCGTGCCCTCGAAGTACACCGCGTTGCTGTGGCTCGCGCACTCGGCCGCCGTCATCTCGACGCAGCTTCCGTCCGGAAGGCAGCAGGCCCACACCTCCGGCGTGCATGGATTCGGCACGCAGATGGAGTTGTCTCCCTGGTACTCGCCACCCGCGGCAGCGCACTCGGCGCTCGAAACCCGAAGGCAGCTTCCATCGGACAAGCAACACGCGCCGCCCGGTGGCAACGGGGTTGGACAAGGCAACGATCCATCGGTCGAGAAGCCGAGCGAACCAAGCGCCGCGATCGGATCGAGGACCGAGGGCACCGAGTCGTCACCGAACGACGCGCCCTGCGTGGGATGCGGCGCGAGCGCGAATAGCGCGGGAGCCGGCGCGTAGTAGTTGTATCCCGCGAACATGTAGACCGGCGTGAGATGGTCGGTGCGCGCCGCATTCCAGGTCAGCGCCGTCCCGGACCCGCTGCTCGGCCAATCGTCGGTCGAGAGCTCGAAGTTCGCGCAGTGGGCGTGGGAGAGGATCTCCACCCCGAGCGGATACGAAACTCCGAACGTGAGCCCGGCCATTCGCGGCGCGCTCCCCTCCGCGAATGCCGCCAACACCCACCATTGGTGCGCCACACCGTCATCGACGCGGACGTTGGCAGCGGCGCAGTCGGACAACCCGTGACTCGTGCAGCTGTATTCCTGGCTCGAGGCGGGAACGGGATCGCAATGGACGATCAATGTCCCGCCGGCGTTCGTCCCCGCGCGAACCTGGCTCGCGACGCAGGACAGCAGGATCGCGAGAACGACACGACTCGCGGTGGAAGGACGGTGGGACGTCATCGGAGTGTCCTCCTTCTCATGCACAAGAGCGCGGGGGGTGTGGGCGAAACAAGGGTAGGCCTGTCCGTAGTTGTCGACAAGGTCTGCTTCCTCCGCTTCAATGACAGGTCACGGCTTCGGCGAGAGGAGGCTTATGGCAGCAGTTCCTTCCACGATGCTGGCGCTGGGGACCTCAGCGCCCGACTTCCGGCTTCCCGACTCTGCGGGGAAGCTTCACGCGCGCGATGACCTCAGAGCCGCCGACGCTCTGCTCGTGGTCTTCTGGTGCAATCACTGCCCCTACGTGAAGCACGTGCGCGAAGGCTTTCTCGCCCTCGCGCGCGAGTACCAGGCTCGGCAGGTGGCGGTCGTCGCGATCAATTCGAACGACTGGACGAAGTATCCGGACGACGCGCCCCCCGCGATGGCGACAGAGGCGGCGGCGTTCCACTACACGTTCCCCTATCTAGTCGACGAGTCCCAGGCGGTGGCGCGCGCCTATCAGGCCGCATGCACACCCGACTTCTTCCTCTTCGATCGGGAACGCCGCCTCGCCTATCGCGGGCAGATGGATGCCAGTCGACCGGGCAGCGATGTGCCGGTCACGGGAGTCGATCTTCGCGCCGCGCTCGAAGCGGTGCTCGCGCATCGGCCGGTGGCTGAGCCCCAGCGC
This sequence comes from uncultured bacterium, assembly GCA_964652115.1. Lineage (GTDB taxonomy): Bacteria > Eisenbacteria > RBG-16-71-46 > CAIMUX01 > CAIMUX01 > JADJQY01. The sequence continues at coordinate 6,276 of CAZZAH010000229.1, forward strand.
CCCAGCCTCGGCTGCAACATCAAATGGCGCGAGGGCAACGAACCCGAGTGGTTCGCGAAGAAGTAGCGCCTATCGCGAGATCACGATCGAGCGCGTGGAGCGTTGCCCTCCGCTCTCGATCGAAACCCAGTAGACGCCTGACGTGAGTCGTTCGCCGGATCCACTTGCGCCATCCCACGTCCACTCGTGCAGGCCGATCGACGAATCGAGCGCGCGACGAAGCACCTGGCGTCCGTTTGCGTCGCAGACGAAGAGCGTCGCGGAAGCGCTCGAAGAGAGCCGATACGAAAGCGTCGTCACGTCGCGCAACGGATTCGGGCTCGGCGCCGCGAGATCCGAGGCGCTCTGGGCGAGAGCGGGCACGTCCGTCGTGAAGAGGTCCTGACCGAGGAACCCGAAGGCGGCGCCAACCGCGGAGTCCGTCTCGGAGCTCTTCATCGGAGCGCCGACGAGGAAGTCGTCGAATCCGTCGCCGTCCACATCTCCCGCGCTCGAGACCGAGGCACCCACGCGATCGCCGACTTGCCCGTCGCTGAAGCTGAGGAAGGGTGCGGGGAAGACGCCGCTGACCGACCCGAGGTAAAGATCGGCATGCCCGGGGCCGCCGCTTCCATCCGCGCCGATGAGGAAGTCGGCGAAGCCATCTTGGTTGACGTCGCCCCCGCCGGCCACGGAAAAGCCAAGGTACGTGTTTGCCTGAAAGGGGAAGCTCCAGGCCCCAACGTTATCGAGGCCGGTCGCGTTGCCGAGGTAGAGATAAGAGAGGAAGAAGT
>CAZZAH010000230.1:0-7018 GCA_964652115.1 uncultured bacterium
AGCGCGAGATCTAAGCCCGCGCATCCGGCCTTAGGGGCGGCACCTTCGATGGGGCCGCCCCACGTTTCCCCTCCAGCCGCCTCGCTACCCCCCCTTGTTTGACCGTTCGAATCCCCTCTGTTACGTTGGGGCACGCTCCACCTGGTTTTTCAACGGACGCCGTTCTCGTCTCGGGGCGTGACGAAGGCGCCGCGACCAGGATTCCATCCACATGCCCGACGCTCCTCGAAAACGCTGGACGCTGCCGAGCGAGAGCTTTCCGGCCGACTGGGCCGTCCTGTCGCGCCAGTGGGGCATTCCCGATCCCGTCCTCAACACCCTGTGGAATCGCGGCGTCAAGACGCCGACCGAGGTCGAGCGCTTTCTCGGGCCGAAGCTCGAGGATCTGGGCGACCCGCTTCTCCTGACCGATTGCGCCCTCGCCGTCACCCGCATTCAGGCGGCGATCAAGGCGGGGGAGTCGATCTTCGTCTTCGGCGACTACGACGTCGACGGCATCACCGCCGCCACCCTCTGGGTCCGATTGCTTCGTTACTTCGGCGCGACCGTCTTCGCTCGCGTGCCGAATCGGATGGAGGACGGCTACGGCCTCTCGGTCCGCGCGATCGAAGAAGCGCACTCGCTCGGAGCCACCCTCCTCATCACCAACGACTGCGGGACGAGCGCGCATGAGCCGATCGGCCGCGCGCGCGCGCTCGGGATCGACGTCATCGTGGTCGATCACCACATGCCGGAGTCGACCCTGCCCGAGGCCTACGCACTGGTGAATCCGCGACGAAGCGAGAACGCCTATCCCTATCCGGATCTCGCCGCGGTCGGCGTCGCCTTCAAGATCCTGGAGGCGTTGGTCGCGCGCATCGGCGGGGAGGAGGACCGGCGCGTTCTGCTCAACCACCTCGACCTGGTCGCGGTCGGAAGCATCGCCGACGTGGTGCCGCTGCGCGGGGAGAACCGCATCCTCGTCCACTATGGGATGAAGGTCCTCCGCCTCAGACGCCGTCCCGCCTTCCAGGCGCTGATCGAGCAGGCTGGGCTGGCCGATAAGAGGCTCGAGTCGAGCCACATCGCCTTCGCCATCGCACCCAGATTGAACGCGGCCGGCCGGCTCGGACATCCGGCCATCGCGCTCGAGCTTCTGCTGGCCGATGACTTGGACGAGGCCCGAGCGCTCGCCACCAGGCTCGAGCGCGACAACGACGAACGAAAGCGCCTGCACGAGGTGGTTCTGCGCGAGGCTCTGCATTCGGTCGATCACACCAACCAGGATCGAGGGACCTGCGCGATCGTGCTCGGTTCGGACGGCTGGCATCCCGGGGTGCTCGGCATCGCCGCCTCTCGCATGGTCGAACAGTACGGCGTCCCGGTGGTGCTGGTCTCGCTCGCGGGCGAGATGGCGCGAGGCTCGGCGCGCACCCCTCCAGGCTGCGATCTCCTCGCCCTCGTGTCGCTCGCGTCCGAGTACCTCTCCGCTTTCGGCGGCCATCGCCAGGCGGTCGGCCTCTCGCTCGATCCCAAGCGCTTCGGCGAATTCCAGAGCGCCTTGGTCGATCGGAGCCGGGAGCAGCTCGCGAGCGGCGTGGCCGAGGCGACCTTGGAGCTCGACGCCACGCTGGAGCCCCGTGCCTGCGATCTCGGCCTCGCGCGATGGATCGAGCGCTTGGGTCCCTTCGGTGAAGGGAACAAGGAGCCGCTCTATCTGGGGAAGGCGTTCTGCCGTCCGGGTCGAGTGCTGCAAGACCGTCACCTCCGCCTGCACGTGCTGGCGAACGGCCGCGTGATCGACTGCATCGGCTTCGGCCTCGCGTCGATGGCCTCGGAGATTCCCGCTTCGGGCGCGGAGATGAAGCTCGCGTTCACGCCGACGCTCAACCGCTGGCGCGGGCAGGAGCAGGTGCAGCTCAAGCTCCGGGAGATCGACTTTGTCTAACGCCGCCGGGATCCTCGAGGAGCTCGAAGGTCGATTCCGCGAGGAGGAGAGGCGCTACCTCTCGCCCGAGGACGCCGAGCGGGTCGAGGCGGCGCTCGAATTTTCCCGCAACGCTCACGAAGGGCAGAAGCGCCTTTCGGGCGAGCCCTACGTCACGCACTGCATCAGCGTCGCGATGATCCTGATGGACCTGCTGCGCCGCCGCTCCGATCCGGTGATCCTGCAGGCGGCGCTCCTCCACGACGTGCTGGAGGACAACCTCTCGATCACCTACCAGGACATCGCCGATCGCTTCGGCGAAGAGGTCGCGCAGCTGGTCGAGGGCGTGACCAAGATCGGCGGCATCCCCTTCCGCAATCCCGAGGCGGAGCAGTCGGAGAACTTCCGGAAGATGCTCCTTTCGATGGCGCGCGACATCCGCGTCATCCTGGTCAAGCTCGCTGATCGTCTCCACAACATGCGCACGCTCGAAAGCCTCAAGCCGCAACGGCGGGTCGAGATCTCGGAGGAGACGCGCGAGATCTACGCTCCGCTCGCGCATCGCTTAGGCATCGCACGCTTCAAGTGGGAGCTCGAGGATCTCGCCTTCAAGTTCATCGAGCCGGAGCAGTACCGCAAGATCGCCGACCTGATCGCGACCAAGCGCGGCGAGCGCGAGCGCTCGATCGAGGAGATGCGCGGGCCGCTTCGCTCGCGGCTGGAAGCGGACGGAGTCCAGGCCGAGGTCACCGGTCGCGCGAAGAGCTTCTACTCCATCTGGGGCAAGATGACGCGGCACGGGACGACGCTCGACGAGATGCACGACCTGCTCGGCGTGCGCGTCATCACCGAGTCGAAGGGGGACTGCTATCGCGTGCTCGGTGTGGTGCACGACCTCTACGTGCCGGTGCAGGATCGCTTCAAGGACTACATCGCCACGCCCAAGAGCAACATGTACCAGTCGCTCCACACGACGGTGATCGGGCCGCAACAGCGCATGGTCGAGATCCAGATCCGCACGCGCGAGATGCACCTCGTCTCCGAGATCGGGATCGCCGCCCACTATCGCTACAAGGAGGGCGGCCGCTGGGACGAGGAGATCGAGCGGAAGCTCGGGGAGGTGCTGGTTCGCCGCACCACCGAGTGGCACGAGGAAGCCGAGGATCCAAAGGAGTTCATGGACTTCCTCAAGATCTCGCTCTACCAGGATGAGGTCTTCGTCTTCACCCCACGCGGAGAGCTGCGCCAACTGCCGCGCGGCGCCACCCCGATCGACTTCGCCTACGCCATTCACTCCCAGGTCGGCAATCGCTGCGTGGGCGCGCGCGTCAACGGCCGCATTGTCCCGCTCCGCTACGAGCTCAAGAGCGGCGACACGGTCGAGATCATGACCTCGACCCAAGCTTCGCCGAGTGAGGACTGGCTTCACGTCGCGCGTTCGAGTCGCGCGCGCGCGAAGATCCGCCAGTGGATCAAGGCGCAGCGAGTGCAGGAGTCGATCCTTCTCGGGCGAGAGATGCTCCAGCGCGAGCTAAGGAAGAAGCACAAGAAGTTTCCCAACGACGACGAGCTGATGGACGTCGCGCAGTCGTTCGGGCTCTCGGACGTGCCGCTTCTCTACGCCAAGATGGGCGAGGGGAATCTCGCGCTGCCGGGCGTGCTGCAGAAGCTCTATCCCGACCTCGCCACGCCAAGGTCCCCGTCGCCGGTCGATCGCTTGCGCGAGGTGGTGAGCCTTCCGGTCAAGGGGATCTCGATCCAGAACGTGTCGTCGCTCTTGGTGCACCTTGCGCAGTGTTGCCACCCGGTGCCGGGCGACGCGGTGGTCGGGATCGTCACGCGTGGACGCGGCGTTTCGGTGCATCGCCAGGACTGCCCCAACACCTTCGACGACCGCGTCGAAAAGGAACGAAAGATCGACGTGAACTGGGACGTCGAGGGGCAGAAGATGTTCCACGTTCGTCTCGCGGTCTACGGCAACGATCGCGCGAATCTTCTGGCCGACGTCGCCACCGCGATCTCCGGGACGAGCACCAACATCAAGGAAGGCGGGATGGCCTCGGTCGATGCTCAGGCGGTGGGCGACTTCCTGATCGAGGTCAAGAACCTCGCGCACTTGGACCGCGTCATGCGCGCGATCCGGGGCGTCAAGGGCGTGAGCGACGTCGAGAGGAAGCAGCACCTGCCGCGTGAATTCGGCGAGGACCCCGGGAGGCATGGATGAGCCGGAAGGGAAGCATGATCAGGCGTTCGAGCGCGCTCGCGGGCGCGATCCTGCTCGCGAGCATGGCGGCCGCCGTCAACGCGCACGGTGCCGGGCTCGAGTTCGGTCCGCGCATCGGCTACGCTCGGTTGGATGGCGATCTCCTCGATGGTCATGCCCAGCCCGACGACCTTCGCATCTTCGGTTGTCAGCTCCGCTTCAATCTCTCGACCGGCACCACACTCGAGTTGGCGGGGGAGGCGACGAGCGACAAATTCGACTTCGAGGACGTGGCGCATCCCGATCAGCTCGTCTCCGGACGCGCGAAGTGGGAAGACCTCGCGGTCTACGCGTCGCTCCACTTCGATCTCCTGCACCTGGGGCCTATCTCGGCCTACGCCGGCGGCGGCGCCGGCCTTCACTTCAACAAGATCGACGTCATCGAGTCGGCACCTTCGACCCAAGGACGCGCGGCCGCTCCGACGGACGAGGTCGACGATTGGCTTCACAAGGTGGAGAAGGACCGAAGCGACGTCGAGTGGCATGGGGTAGGCGGCGCGCAGCTCGACCTCGGAGCCTCGCCCATCTCGATCTTCGGCGAAGGCCGTTACCGCGACATCACCGGCGACCATGGCCTGAAGGGCTGGGCCGGATACGCGGGATTCAACCTTCGACTGGAGTAGCGGTGCTCGCGGTGGTGCAGCGTGTCGCGCGCGCGTCGGTCACGGTCGATGGGCGCGTGACCGGAGCGATCGGTCGCGGGCTCCTCGTTCTGCTCGGCGTGGCGCGCGGCGATGACGATGACGACGCGCGTTGGCTCGCGGCGAAGTGCGCGTCTCTCCGCATCTTTCCCGACGCCGAAGGGAAGATGAACCTCGGGCTCGATGAAGCGGGCGGCGGCCTCCTGGTCGTCTCGCAGTTCACGCTTCTCGGCAACTGCGAGAAGGGGAGGCGCCCGAGCTTCATCGACGCGGCGCCGCCGGAAGAGGCGAATCGCCTCTACGAGGGCTTCGTGCGCGAGGCGCGCGCGCTCGGCGTGACGGTCGAGACCGGCGTCTTCCAAGCGCACATGGATGTCGAGCTGATCAACGACGGGCCCGTCACGCTGCTGGTTGACTCCGCGCCGTGGAAGTCGCGGCGCGCATCGAGCGAGCGAGGCGAAGCGTGAGCGACGGGTTGGCTTTGCTCGGGCTTCGCGGAGGACCGCTGCTCCTCGCTTCCGGATCGCCGCGACGCCGAGAGCTGCTCGAGCGAATGGGGGTGCCGCTTCGCGTGGTGGTGACCGACGTGCCCGAAGGGAATCGCCGCGCCGAGGAGTCGCCCGCCGATTACGTCGCCCGCCTTGCGCGGCAGAAGGCGGAGAAGGCGCTCCTGCTCGATCGCGAGGCCGCGCATGGACCCGCCTACGCATGCCTCGCCGCCGACACCATCGTCGAGCTCGACGGCGAGGTGCTCGAGAAGCCGAACGACGCCGACGAAGCGGAGCGCTTCTTGGAGCGCATGGGTGGACGCTGGCATACCGTCTGGACCGGCCTCCACCTGGTCCGAGTCGCGGACGGCCTCGCGCGGAACGCGGTCGAACGATCCGGCGTCTTCTTCTCCGCGCTCGATCGCGAAACGAGGCGGCGCTACGTCGCGACCGGCGAGCCGATGGACAAGGCGGGCGCCTACGGCATCCAGGGTTTCGGCGGGATGTTCGTGCCGCGGATCGAAGGGGATTACTTCAACGTGATGGGCTTGCCGCTCGCGCTCCTGAGGCGCCTCTGCCTCGAGCTCGAAGCGACGAGCGTGGAGGGCAGCTCGAGCCTCCCCGGCGAGAGGACGGACGAATGACGCTCCCCGATTGGTTCTTGGAGACGGTGCGCTGGAGCGAGGGATCGGTCCGCATCCTCGACCAGACGCGCCTGCCCGACGAAGAGGTGTACGTGCATCTTCGCACCGTGCCGGCGGTGATCGAGGCGATTCGAACGCTCGCGGTGCGCGGTGCTCCGGCGATCGGGGTCGCGGGCGCCTTCGGCTTGGCACTCGGCGCGGCGGAGTTGGCCGCGAGGCCGAGCGCCACCCGAAGCCTCGACCGCACTCAGGATGAAGCGAGGACGCTCTCGCGAATCGCCGAAGCGCTCATCGCCGCGCGACCGACCGCGATCAATCTGCGTTGGGCGGTAGAACGCTGCCACGCCGCCGCGCGTCAGGGGGAGAACGCCGCCGGGGTCGCGTCCCTCGCACTGGCCGAGGCGGAGCGGATTCTGGAAGAGGACCTCGAGCTCTCGCGCGCGATGGCTCGACACGGCGCGGCGCTCCTGCCGGCGCGCGGCAAGGTGCTCACGCACTGCAACACCGGCGGCCTCGCGACCGCGGGCGGCGGCACCGCGCTCGGGGTCGTCCTCCATGCGGTGAGTGAAGGGAAGGAGCTCTTCGTCCACGTCGACGAGACGCGCCCGCTCCTGCAGGGAGCTCGGCTCACCGCCTGGGAGCTTCGACGCGCCGGCATCCCTCACGCGGTCAACTGCGATGGCGCCGCTGCCTGGATCATGAAGACGAGCGGGGTCGACGCGGTCCTGGTCGGTGCGGACAGGATCGCCCGAAACGGCGACACCGCGAATAAGATCGGCACCTTCGGGGTCGCCTTGGCGGCCAAGGAGCTCGGCGTCCCCTTCTACGTCGTCGCGCCGCGCTCGAGCTTCGATCTGAGCCTGCCCGACGGCGACGCGATCCCGATCGAGGAGCGCGCGGCGGACGAGGTGTTGAGCTGGCCCAAGGGCGGATCGATCGCCGCCGGCTCCGCTGCCCGGAATCCCGCGTTCGACGTGACGCCGGCAAGGCTGATCGCCGGCTGGGTGACCGAGCGGGGGGTCGAACGGCCCCCCTTTGCATCGTGAGCTAACCCAATTCTTGACAGGGTGAAGGCC
>CAZZAH010000231.1:0-7006 GCA_964652115.1 uncultured bacterium
ACGTCTACCTCGCGATGTCGGCACAGCTCATGGCCGGGATCGACGGCATCAAGCGGCAGCTCGATCCGACCGCGTTGGGCTTCGGCCCGATCGACAAGGACGTCTTCTCGATGACGGACGCGGAGCGCCGCGCGATCAAGAGCCTGCCGCGCTCGCTGACCGAATCGATGGATGCGCTCGAGGCGGACTCGGGCTTCCTCCTCGAGGGAGGCGTGTTCGACGAGGATCTGATCGCGCGGTGGACCGCGGCCCATCGCGCCCAGGACCTCGCGGTGACGCACCGGCCGCATCCGTATGAGATCGCGCTCTACTTCGACGCCTAGCCCGAGCCGGCTCGGGGCCGGGCCACTTCGCGAAACTTGCGCGGAACTCCGGCCGCGGGGCGTGTGTAGTGTCCGCCCGTGCCTCGGAAAAACGCCCCGACGTCCCTCGCCCTAGCCTCAAGGGCGGCCGCGCCGGGGATTGAGGGGACTTGGGACGGGGGGTGAGGTTGACCGTGCTCGGGGCGATTTCTATACTCCCGCCTTTCGTGGACGATCGCGGTCGACCACCATGCGCCCGGACCACCCCGCCATCCAGGACACGCTTCTAGGAGAGCGAACCGGCGACGGAAGCCATCGCCAGCCGCGCCTCTCGCGCGGCGGTCGTATCCATTTCAGTGAAAGCGTCGGCGGTTCACGAGCGAGCGAACGAAGAACGAGGGGTCGAAATGATTGAGGTCAGAAACCTAACCAAGCGCTACGGGCCGAACGTGGCGGTGGACAACGTCTCCTTCGACGTCCCCCGCGGAGAGGTGGTCGGCTTCCTCGGCCCGAACGGCGCCGGCAAGACCACCACCATGCGCATCCTCACCTGCTACCTCCCGGCCGACGGCGGCAACGCGAAGGTGGCGGGGCACGATGTCTTCGAATCGCCGGTCGAGGTCAGAAAGCGCATCGGCTACCTGCCGGAGAGCGCGCCGCTCTACCTCGACATGGGCGTGATCGAGTACCTGGAGTTCGTCGGCGGGATGCGCGAGGTGCCGAAGGTCGAGCTTCCGCGGCGCATCCGCGGCATGGTCGAGGCCTGCGGACTGGGGCCGATGTTGACCAAGGACATCGGCCAGCTCTCGAAGGGATACCGGCAGCGCGTAGGGCTCGCCGCGACCCTCCTCCACGATCCCGACGTCCTCGTGCTCGACGAGCCGACCACCGGGCTCGACCCCAACCAGATCATCGAGATCCGCCAGCTGATCAAGGACCTCGGCCGCCAGAAGACGGTCATCCTCTCGACCCACATCCTGCCCGAGGTCGAGGCGACCTGCTCGCGCGTCCTCATCATCAACGAAGGACGCATCGTGGCGCAGGGGACGCCCGAGGAGCTGACGCGTCGCGCGGCGGGAGAGCAGATCGCGCGCGCCTCCTTCAAGGCGACGCCCGCCGAGGTGGAGCCGACCTTGCGCGCGATGGACGGCCTCACGCGCCTTCGCCCGCTCGAGTCGATCAAGCCCGGCACCTGCCGCTACGAGCTCCAGTGGGCCAACCGCGAGAATGTCGAGGAAGAGATCTTCCGCTGCGCGGTCGAGAACCGCTGGATCCTGACCGAGCTCCACGCCGAAACGATGTCGCTGGAGCAGGTCTTCACCAAGCTCACCGTGGGGGAAAAGTAAATGTCCTCGACCGTCATGACCCTCACCCGCAAGGAATTCGCGAGCTACTTCCAGTCGACCATCGCCTACATCTTCATCACGCTCTTTCTGGTGCTGTCGAACTGGCTTTTCTTCTGGTTCGGCGGCTTCTTCACCCAGGGGCAGTCGACGCTGCGTGACTTTTTCTTCTTCGTGCCGTGGCTCTTCCTCTTCTTCGTGCCGGCGGCAACGATGCGGCTCTGGGCGGAGGAGAAAAAGCTCGGCACGGTGGAGCTCCTGCTCACCTTCCCGGTCAGAGATTGGGAAGTGGTGGCCGGAAAGTTTCTCGCCTCGTTCTTCTTCCTCGCCGTGACCATGCTGCTCAGCCTGCCGCTCGCCTTCACCGTGATCGGCCTCGGCAACCCCGACAATGGTGCTCTGATCTGCGGCTACATCGGTTGCCTGCTGATCGGCGGGTCGTTCCTGGCGATCGGGCTCTGGGCCTCGTCCACCACCGCGAATCAGATCGTCGCCTTCATCGTGACGGTGGTGATCTGCTTCGTCCTCTACGTCATCGGAACGCCGCCCGTGCTCTCGAGCGTGCCGCAGCCGCTCGTCCCCTTCTTCGCGAATCTGAGCCTCTCGGCCCACTTCGAGTCGATCGGGCGCGGCGTGGTCGATACGCGCGACGTTCTCTATTACCTCTCGATCATCACGTTCTTCCTCTTCATGAACGTGCGGCAGATCGAGAGCAGGAAGTGGAGCTAGGGCTCTAAGGCCCAAGGGAGCACAGCGATGGCGGACAAGAAAACCAGAGTCCTGAAGTACGGCATCAACTCCGGCCTGGCGGTTCTGATCATGGCCGGAATCCTGATCGCGCTGAACGTGATCGGGACGCAGATCTTCGGCCGGCTCGATCTGACCGAGGGGAAGGAGTTCACCGTCTCCTCCTCGACCAAGAAGATCCTGGGCGGTCTGAACGACGTGGTGGCGGTGAAGTGCTACTTCTCGAAGAAGCTCCCGCCGCAGCTCGCGAATCTCGAGCAGCAGGTGGCCGACCTCTTGAAGGAGTACGAGGTCTACTCCAAGGGGAAGATCACCGTCCGCTTCTTCGATCCGGGGACGAGCGAGGACCTAAAGGGCCAGGCCCGATCGATGGGTATCCCCGAGCTCCAGATGAACGTGCTCGAGAAGGACCAGTACCAGGTCTCGAACGTCTATCTCGGCATCGGCCTTCAGTACGGCGACAAGACGCAGGCGATCCCGGTGGTCGAGGACCTCTCGACGCTGGAGTACGACCTCTCCTCCGCCATCGTGAAGCTGACGCGAAGCGAGCAGCCGGTGCTGGGCGTGCTCACCGGCAACGGCGAGCGCACGCTCGAGCAGGACCTCGAAGGCTTGAAGCGCGCGCTCGACGCGCAGTACGAGGTCCGTTCGGTCGATCTGAGCGGCGGCAACGTGGCGGTGCCGGACGACGTCAAGACGCTCGTCATCGCCGGCACCAAGAACGCGCCGGAGCGCGAGGCCTACCAGATCGATCAGTTCATCATGCGCGGCGGGAAGGCGGTCTTCCTCCTCGATCCGATCACGATGAACGAGCAGATGGGGCTGATGGCGATGCCGGCGCGAAGCGGCTTCGACGATCTTCTCTCCCACTACGGCGTGACGGTGAAGCAGGCGTTGGCCCTCGATCCGCGCTGTGAGCTCGCCACCTTCTCGCAGGGCTTCATGGCCTACTCGGTGCAGTACCCCTTCTGGCCCAAGGTCTCCTCGCAGCAGGGCGGCTTCAATCGAACGAACCCGGTGACCGCGGGGCTCGAGTCGCTCGCGTTTCCGTGGACCGCGCCGCTCGAGGTCAGCCTCGCGATCGAGCCCGACACGAAGACGAAGGGCGCGCCGGTCCCGTCCGCGCCCGTGAGCTCGCCGCAACCGAACGCGCAGGCGACGATCCTCGCGAGCACGACCAATCAGGCCTGGACGCAGAGCGGGCGCTACGACCTCAATCCGCAGTCGATCGCGCCGCCGGCCGGAAAGACCGGCGAGTCCTTCCCGCTCGCGGTGATGGCGCGCGGCCGATTCACCAGCGCCTACTCGGAGAAGCCGGTGCCGAGCGCGATGCCGGCGGTCGAGGGCGAGGCGACGCCGGCCTCGCTCGAGACGCCGATCAAGGAGAGCCCCGACACGCAGATCCTGGTGGTCGGCAACTCGAGCTTCGTCACGAACCAGTTCCTCCGCATCTTCCCGGCGAACCTGCTCTTCGTGCAGAACGCGCTCGACTACGTCTCCTCCGGCGATGACCTGATCGCGATCCGCTCGCGCGGCGCGACCGAGAGACCGATCAAACAGCTCTCCGAAGGCGGGAAGGCGGCGGTGAAGTACTTCAACACGCTCGGCGTCGCGGCACTGGTCGTGATCTTCGGTCTGGTACGTCGCGTGGCGCGGCGCAAGGTCCGCGAGGGATTGGCTGCGTCCTATCGCCCCGCCGGCCGCTCCCACCCCGAGGTCGGCTCGATGCAGGAAGGAGCCGTGCGATGAAGCCGCGCCAGACCCTGATGCTCGCGATCGTCCTCATCGTGCTGGCCGGCGTGGCCGGGCTGGTCGAGGCGAACAAGAAGCGCCAGCGCACGCCGCAAGGGAGCTCGGTCTTCCCCGCCTTCAAGCTCGACAAGGCCGATCAGGTCGAGGTCACCGGCAAGGGGAAGTCGATCCGGCTCGAGAAGAAGGACAGCCAGTGGATGGTCGCGAGCGAAGGCGGCTTCCCCGCCGATCAGAAGAACGCGAACGACCTCCTGGGCAAGATCGGGCAGTTCAAGTCGACCGACGTGGTCGCGACCCGCAAGGAGAACCACGCGGTCTTCGAAGTCGATACGACCGGCATCGAGGTCAAGGTGAGCGCGGGCGGCAAGGTGACGGCCGACTTCATCGTAGGCAAGCCGGGCCCCGACTTCATGTCGAGCTACGTCCGTCCGGTCGACAAGGACGAGGTCTATCGCGTGCCGGTCTATCTCCCCTCGATCGTCGACAAGGGGGACGACACCTGGCGGAACAAGACGATCGTCGAGGCGGACAAGGAGAAGATCACCGGCTGGACGACCAAGAACGGCGCGGAGACGGTCTCGGTCGACCGCGACGCCAGCGGCGTCTGGAAGATCACGCAACCCTTCGAGGCACCGGCGCGGCCCGACATCATCGGGATCGTGCTCGACAGCTTGACCCGAATCCGCTCCGTCGGCTTTGCCGACAGCGTGGCCGATCGCCTCGCATCGGTCGGTCTCGAGCCCGACACGATGTCGATCGAGATCCGCGTCGAGGGCGAGAAGCCGACGCACGTTTCGATCGGCACCGCCAACGCGCGCAGTCAGAGTTACACCAAGCGCGAGAACGAGGGTGTCGTCTATCTCGTGCCGAAGGGACGATGGACGACGATCTTCCGCCCGTCGGCCACGCTCCGCGCGGAATCGTCCGAGCCCGCGACGCCCGCTGCCGGCGCACCGCCGGTCACCGTCGGAGGACCGTCGGGGCACTAGCCCTTCCGACGGCGCGCGGAAGGTGAGCCCAGGTCGAGAAGGTCCTCGGCGCCGCGAGGCGAACTCGAAGCTCACCAGGCTCGGGCGCGCGATCTTGGACTCCCAGACGATCAACTGGGACACCGAGTCGAGCCAATCGCCCGAGCTGCACCAGGGCCTGAGCGGGCTCCGCAAGCTCGAGGGATTGATCAAGGCTCACCGCGCGATTGCGACGGCCCTCGAGACAGAGGCGATGCCCTTCCTCTTCGATTGGGGGCACTTCCAAGCGCTCGAGCTCGTGGGCGAAGGCGCGTTCGGTCAGGTCTACCGCGCGCTCGACACGCGCCTTCGCCGCGAGGTCGCGCTCAAGCTGAGGCGTCTCGCACCTGAGCAACCGGCCGCGGGGACGCGTCGCTTCATGGAGGAGGCGCGCCACCTCGCGCGCGTGCGCCACTCGAACGTGCTCGTCGTCCATGGCGTCGAGGTGCATGGCGGCCGCGCCGGCTTCTGGACCGACTTCATCCGCGGCCGCACCCTCGCCTCGATCGTCGAGGAGCGCGGCACACTCTCGGCCGAGGAGGCGGCGCGAATCGGGATCGACCTCTGCCGCGCGCTCCACGCGGTGCACGCGGCAGGCTTGATCCACGGCGACGTCAAGCCGACCAACGTCATGCGGGAAGACGGCGGCCGCATCCTCCTGATGGACTTCGGCGCGGTCACGTTGCGCGCGCCCGAAGGATCCGCCGAAGTAGGCGCGCAGGCCTTCGGCACGCCGCTCTATCTCGCGCCCGAGGTTCTTCGCGGTGAGGCGCCCACCCCGCGCTCGGATCTCTACTCGCTGGGCGTTCTGCTGCATTTCCTGGTGACGGGCCTCCTGCCGGTCGACGTCGGCTCACTGACCGAGCTCCTTGCCGCACACGACGCGCAACCGGCGCAGCGGGCGGCGCTCTCGACGGTCGAGCTTCCCCCCACCTTCGTTCGCGTGATCGAGCGGGCGCTCTCGGTCGCGACGAGCGAGCGCTACGACAGCGCCTCGGCGATGGAGGACGAGCTCCTCCGGTCGCTCCCCAACCTCGCGGAGCGGGATGAAGCCTCGCGATCGCTGCGCGCTCTTCTCCGCGAGCTCGGTCAGGTGCCGGAGGCGCTTTGCCGGAGGATCGGCGCCGAGATCACGAGCGCGCTCCTGCTCGAACCGATCGACGCAGGGGCAACGCAAGGGATCGAGCTCGAGCAGCTGCTCTTGCTGCCGAACGGAAGCGTGCGGCTGACGCGCGCGGGCCGAAACTCCGATCGCGTGGAAGCGACGGCGGTGGGCCGCGTGATCGCTCGCCTGGTCGCGGGCGAGCCGACCGCGCAGGTAGAGCGGGCGATCGAGCCGGTCTCCCACTTTCTTCGCGCGCTGCTCGAAGGCTTGATCGAGCCCAACCTCGACGCCGAGCTGTCGACCTTGGGTGGGCTGCTGCGCGTCCTGACCGAAGGCGAGCAGTCGAGCTGGTGGCGGACGCGTCGGCGTGAGCTCAGGGGCGCGAACGCTCCGCCCGCGCCACGACCTTCGATCGCGCGCGATACCTCTCTCCATGGACGCGGCGATGCGCTCGACTCGCTCGAGCGGGCCTTCGCGAAGGCGCGCTCCTCGAGCGGGCAGTTGGTGCTCCTCTCCGGTGAGGCAGGGATCGGAAAGTCGCGGCTCGCGGATGAGCTGATCGGCAGGCTCGAGAGCGCGGGCGAGGATTTCCAGCTCCTCTTCGGCTCCTATCCGCCGGGCGGAACGGTGAGCGAGGCGAGCGCTTTCCTCAGCGCCTATCGAAGCTTTCTCGGCGAGGAGGACTTGGAAGGCGCCCTCCACGATTACCTGAGCGACGCGCCCCTCCTGATCGCGCCGCTTCTCTCGATG
>CAZZAH010000232.1:0-6955 GCA_964652115.1 uncultured bacterium
CGATCTGGATCGCTGGTGCAGCGCTTGCTGAACGTCGACTCCGTTCGCTGACCGCTTACGACGTGCTGCAGAGGATCGACACGCATCCGGCGTCGGAGGTCGAGGCGCTCACGCCACGGTTGTGGAAGGCGAAGTTCGTGGGCGCGCCGATGAGGTCCGACCTCGATCGGAGTCCCCTCGTCCGCGCAAGCTGAACCTCGACTCCGTTCCTCGACCGCTTACGACTTCGGGGTCTACGTGAACGAGATCGCCGCCGACGTCACCGGTGAATTCACGGTGGGATGGTGGGGAAACTGGCCTGGGTCGCTCGAGAGCTACTTCGTCGCGACCGACCTGGATGGTCCCGTCGGAAAGCCGTGGACCTGCGTGGCGCCGGACATCGGACATCCAAGCGGCTGGCAGGACCCCGGGCCCCTGTTCGGACTTCCGATCACGAGCTTGGGCATCGGCGTGGGGATTCGCCCCTGACGCGCCTGTACCTGTGCGGCTGTCGACGTGGTCGCGCGTCAAGGCCGACTACGAGCGATCGCCGCGCTGACCTGATTTGGTTTCGTCGTTCCGTGTGCTCCATCCGCTCAAGAAAGGGAACCCCCGCGGGAATCGGCGCGATTCACTTTCCTAAAATACGTTACCCCACGACGCCAGCTTGATTGAGCGATCAGCGGGGTCACGCTCGACAATCATAAAGCCGTGCGTCTCTACTGTAACGCTCGGCTCTCCCTTGAATTGCAGCTCGTTCGACGTTGACACCTCAATCCTCCACACCTGGTCATCGACGAGACTGATAATCCTCGCCGCCGAGACGGTGAGCACGGACGACTGCGCTCCCTTGAGAATCTTCCCATACTGGTCGAGCGTGCCTGCTCGATCGTTCACGACACTGCGATGTCCGTCCTTATACTCCTCGGCAATGAAGTTTTCCGCCAGCAGTGTCGCAATGGCTTCGACGTCGCGCGCATTCCACGCACGCTCAAAGCATGTCATCACCTCTTGCGCTCGTGTTATCGGCTGACAGTCATTCGCCAAAACAGGCACTGCGAACACCGCAAGCAACAACGTGACCGTCGAGAAAAGCAGCTTCACGATGCACCTCCTATGCAGAGAGCGGTAGTCCATGCAGCCGACTTACCAACCCCTGGTTCCCCAACGTAACGAATTCCACGCGGACGCGGCGTTCAACTTCCTGGTCGAATATTTCCAACTGGCTGAGTGCTTCCACGCTATCGCCCTGTTCGTTCATGTCTTGGACCTGGAATCCCAACCTCCCACGCATATTTCGTACAAACCCATCTGCATCGAGCGTGTGATCATGCGTGGCATCCGTGACGACGTACCCGGGTGCCAGCAAACGCCGCATGCCGGCCTCATCAGCCGTAGTCCAGTTCGTCTCGAGCGCCATAAGTACTCGGATGCAGTCTCCCACCGCGATGCGTGCCGCGCTCGGCTTCGAAGGCACTACATCTGCACGCCCACATCCAACGAGCGCCAGCGCAGCACCAGCCATGAACGTCCGTCTCCTCATCTCGCCCTCCTAATTGTGATTCGTTCACGCTCATCACTTTGCGTCAAAGGCGATCTCCGCCCCAATAGCGCATCCGGCGCTGGCGTCCTTCGCGCCTCACATCGGCGCCAACTGCAGGACTCTGATCGACGACATGGCCCAGCAAGCCACGCCCGCACATGCCGCAATACTCCGTGGTCAGTAGGAGCCGCTGTTAAAACAGTGACAATTAAATCCCCAACCACCTGGCGTTCCGCACGTATGCCCTGGCCCGCAAGATTCCGTTGGGCAATATGTAAGAAATCCACAATTACCATAACTCGGTACCGTACAGTTGTGGCTTTGATCGCAAGTGTGAAGAGGCGCGTATAATTGCTGCGCATCCTCACCGGATGCTTGATCATAGTTCTGGTCGACACCTCCACCGAGTGCGGAAGCCAATGCCTTCTCGTCGAAAAAGATCGGTTCCATCGTCACAGTCCTCCAGTTGTGGTCACTGTCTTCGCCAGATCTACCACCGTTCTTAGCGTGTCGTTCCGTGCGCGCTGGCGATAATGCACGCGCGCTAGCATGGGTGCCCAAGCGTTCATCCTAGAGCAGACCTCGGCCTCTCTCCCGAAGTGTTCTGGATCAAGCGTCGCCTGAGGGCAACCACCACTGCACACGGGCTGGTATCGGCACTCGCCACACTCTGCAAGAAATCTCTTGGAAAGCCCCAAATACTGCCGCTCGTGCTCCATTTCCTGTTCGGTCTGCGTGTTTCGCGCGAGGTGGCCCACCGTTTGCTCGGACGGCGCTCCGGGCTCCTCCCAGCACTTGAACAGCGATCCATCCGGACCTACAACGATCCCTCTCGGGCTCGTGGCCACGCAACCTTCTTCCACCGACAGCCAAGGAATAAACCCGGTGTATCCCAGTTCAAGCGCTCGCGAGTAGATGGCCTCGACTTGTGCGACAAAGTGCACTCGGTCTCCATAGGCGTGTGCCATCGTTCTCGGCCGATCCCGAATACCGACAACGGCTGCGAAGTATGGCGACACGCGGCCCGACGTTGCGCTGAAGATGTCACAAGTGAATCTAGCGAAGTCATCAATATTTACAGCGTACCCTTGGCTCAAATTGACCCTCAGTGCAATGTGCATTGCCTTGGACGCAGTCACGACATTCTCCAGAATGCGGTCGAAACTACCACGCCCGCCACGCGTAGGGCGTTTGGCGTCGTGCAGCGCTCGGGGACCATCGATGGTGATTTGCGCCGATTGTACGTCGAGTTGCCTGAGTAGGGCAGTGGTGGAGGGCGTCAGTTTTGTGCCGTTCGTGATTATCTGCGCCCTGTATTGTTTTGTCCGCAACCGTAGGCGCTGAGTGACAAATGCGATGATAGGAATGTTCAGAAGCGGCTCTCCCCCGAACCACGTTACCGCGATGGATTCGCCACCGATTGGAGCGTAGGTATCGACCAAGGTTTGCGCGGTGGCAATCGTCATACTTTGACTTGATCTCGACTGGAAGCAATACTGGCAATTCAGATTACATGCCAATGTGGTCAGGATCGTGATGCCAAGTGAGCCTTCTTGGAAGCGTTTCTCTGACGCGCGATGGGCGACGGCGGCGCGTTCGGAGACGACGTGTGGAACGATGTACCCCTGGCTGGCGAGTACACGAAAGTGCTTGAGAATTGGTTTGAATCGCCCCGGCTTCTCCGGAGACTCAGTTACGTGACTAAAGCCAGCTCCGCGCATCCGGCCTGACTCCGATGATATGCCTGCTCGTACTCGACCGGCGGAATGTATCCGAGCGGCTCGAGCAGTCGCCCCTGATTGAACCACGAGACCCAGGTGAGCGTGGCGAACTCTACCTCATCGACTCCGCGCCACGGACCCTTTCGTCGGATCACCTCCGTCTTGAACAGGCCGATGATCGACTCGGCCATCGCGTTGTCATAGGAATCACCGACGCTGCCGAGCGAGGGTTCGATCCCTGCCTCGCGCAGACGCTCGGTATAGCGAATAGAAACGTACTGCGTGCCGTGGTCGCTGTGATGAACCAACCCTTCCGCCTCGCCGCCGCAGCGTTCATAGATCGCCTGCTCCAGAGCGTCGAGCGCCAGGTCGGTGCGGAGCGAACGCGACACGCGCCACCCCACGATGAAGCGCGAGAACACGTCGATCACGAATGCGACATAGACGAAGCCGGCCCAGGTCGCGACGTAGCTTGGTCGGCGACCCAAAGCTGATTGGGTCGCGTCGCGGTGAAGTTCCGCTTCACCAAGTCCGGCGAGTGATCGGCGTTCGGATCCGGCATCGTGGTCCGGCAGGTACGACCGCGAGAGACGCCCACCAGGCCCATTTCCCGCATCAGTCGCGCCACCGTGCAACGCGCGGTGAAGATGTCCTCCCGCTTCAGCTGCTTCCAGACCTTCTTCGCGCCGTAGTTGCGGTCACTCTCCTCCCAGACGCGACGAATCTCCGGGCGGAGCTCAATGTCGCGCCGGAGACGCGGAGGCAGAAGCGTGGGGTTAGCCTGGCGAGCCTTCCGCTCGTAGTAAACCGATGGGGCGATCGGCAGCACGGCACAGATCGGCTCGACCCCGTACGCGTCCCGATACTGATCGATGAACGCGACCATCACTTCGCTCGGCGGTCGAGCTCCGCCTGTGCGAAATACGCCGAGGCTTTTCGAAGGATCTCGTTGGCGCGGCGAAGCTCGAACACTTCCCGCTCCAGCTCCTTCAACTTCTGCCGCTCGTCGGTGGTCAAGCCGGGGCGAGTGCCGCGATCCCGCTCCGCCTGCCGGATCCAGTTCCGCAGAGCCTCCGCCGAACAGCCGATCTTCTCCGCCACCGAACGGATGGTGGCCCACTGCGAGTCGTACTTCTCCTGGTGGTCTAGCACCAGCCGGATCGCTCGCTCACGAACCTCGGGTGCGAACTTGCTTGGTCTTCCCATGTGCTCCATCCTCTCAAGAAATGGAGCCTCCGGGAAAGTCGGGGCGATTCAGTTCCCCTGCGGTCAACTCCGTTGGGTCCAGCAGTCGCTCAAATGTGCATGCGTCCACCGCGGGAATGCCGAACAAGCGTTGTCGAAACGTGTTCATGAGAAGAACTGGAGTATCGCGCGAAGCGGGGACAAGAAGGTTGAATTCTGATGGACGCCACCCTGTCCCGCCTTGCGACGTTGACCCGCTGCAGCGCGTCGACTGCGAAGTGACGAACGGACCCAGCGCATCACCCTTTGGCATGGCTTTCTCCGTCTATCGGTGTCTCGAACGATTGCGATGCGATCGCGGACCAAGCGCTGTTGCCAGCGATTCGACGATGAGCGCGGTCATGAAACAAGCACTTCGATTGGCCCACCGAGTTGGGCTGCGGCCTCCGGTCGCCCGGCAACATCGCCAAGGATGATCCACCCACTGTGGCACAACCACACCCGAAAAGAGTTGATTTCATGCATCAGGTCAACTAATAGGGGCTCTTCCGGCTTCCGTGTGTCTGATTTCGTTGGATGATTCGCCCGGTGCTACCTTCGGTTCGGCGACGAACCCGAAGGAGGACCGATCGTGGACGACAAGACTCTCTACGCCAAGCTGCTCGGCCTGACGCCGCCTTGGGGGGTCGAGCGGGTGGAGCTGAAGTTGGCCGAAGGTGAAGTTCACATCTGGGTCGCTCTCCCGCCGGACGAGCTCTGGGTCCGCCCTGATTGCCTCGAACGCGCTCCCATCCATGATCACCGCGAGCGAAGTTGGCGGTACCTCGACACCTTCCAGTATCGCACCTTGCTTCACGCCCGCGTCTCGACTGTCCTACCCACGGTGTTAAGCAGCTGCGCGTGCCCTGGGCCGAGGACGGCTCGCGCCTCACCGCGCTCTTCGAAGCCTTGGCGATCGGCTGGCTCCTGCAGGCTCCGATTCTCGCGGTGTCGAAGCAGCTGGGCTTGAGTTGGGATGAAGCCGCCGGCATTCAGGAGCGCGCGGTCAAGCGCGGGATGGCTCGCCGTCAAGCCGAGCCGATTCCCCAACTCGGGATCGACGAGACCGCCTTCCAGAAGCGACATCAGTACGTCAGCGTGGTGACGGACCTCTTGCGCGCGCGTGCTTTACGTGGCCGATGACCGGAAGCGAACCAGCCTCGATCGCTTCTGGCAGGAGTTGACGCCTGATCAGCTCGCCTCGATCGAAGCGGTCGCGCTCGACATGTGGGAGCCTTTCATCGGATCGATCCGCGAGTACCTGCCCGGCGCCGACCGGAAGATGGTCTTCGACAAGTTCCACCTCGCCCAGCATGCCGGCCAAGCGGTCGACCAAGTGCGGCGCGAGGAGAACCGCCAACTTCGCCGCGAAGGGAAAGACTGGCTGAGCGGCACGAAGTACGACTGGCTGCGCAACCCTGACCGCTTCTCGCTTACACAGTGGCGTCGCTTCCGGAAGCTGCTCCGCTCCCATCACCTCAAGACCGGCCGAGCCTGGGCCCTGAAGGAGACGCTGATGGCTCTGTGGGAGTACGTCTACGTCGGGGCGGCCGAGCGTCACTTCGAGCGCTGGTACCGGTGGGCGATGCGGAGTCGGCTCGAGCCGATCAAGCGGCTGGCGGCGATGGTGCGCAGCCACTGGGCGAACATCGTGACCTACTTCCAGCATCGGTTGACCAATGCCGGATCGGAGAGCATCAACTCGCGAATCCAGCGGATCAAGGCGATGGCGCGCGGCTTTCGCAATCGTGAGCGATTCCGGAAAGCGATCTACTTCCATCTCCGAGGGCTCGATCTATACCCAAACGCCATGCGCGGTCGCCAATGACGCTACCCACTCGATTCCCGGAAGACCCGATTTCGCCTGTGATCCAACGATATCTGCTCAGAGGGTCTCGTCCCCGCGGCTCGGTTGAAGACTCCTTCGGATGGTCGGTGCTGGATCGCACCGAGCAGAATGCCGGAGGGTTCATCAGGGCGACGGCGCGAAAGGAACATCCGCTACCAGTGCGGTCAGGGGAGCCGAGTGAAGAGCGACACGCCTTCGCGATCGCGACCAGCCTGGCTCCGGCGCTGTCGGCGTTGCTGCCGGGGATCTGCAGCGCGACGATCGCGAACAATCACAATTAGACGCGGCTTCTGGGGTAAGGCGGCCGGATCCACGCCGGTCCCGTTTTATCACAAAGGCCTCGCGAGTAGCGGTTCGCTCTCCTTGGTCGGTAGCGCCTCAGATCCGGTTCTTGTTCATCGGCTCCGGGTTCGTTCCACGCTTCCTTCAGACGGTGGTCGCCCTTCCTCCCTTGCGCTTCCCTTCCTTCGCTGTTACCTGCTTAGGAGAGGACTTGCACGCCTCTAAGTCTGTGCCCATGCCGCGCGCACAGCGGAACGCCCCTCGATACATCGGGGGGCGTTCTCGTTCAGGCCGGTTAAAGCAGGTCGAGCTCGAAGTAGCGCACGCCGGCGAGCGGATTCTCGTAGTAGGCCGCGA
>CAZZAH010000233.1:0-5339 GCA_964652115.1 uncultured bacterium
GGCGATCTGAGCGAGCTCGATCGCGAGCTGGCTGCGGTGCATGTCGCGGGGATGAGCGATGTCGTGCTGGAGCCCCGCGCGCCGATCGAAGGTTTCGAGACTGGTCCCGCGCTCCGTTTTCCGCGTCAGGCGCAGTTCCATCCGCTCCGATACCTCGAGGGCCTGGTGAGCGCGATTGAGGAAGCGGGCGGCCGCATCCACACCGGTACGCACGTCACTCGGATCGACGGTGGGCTTCCTCCTCGCGTCTACACGCGCGACGGCAAGGTGGTCACCGCGAAGTCGGTCGTGGTCGCGACCAACGTGCCGATCCACCGCAAGCTCGAGACGGTCTCGTTGGAGTCGGCCTACCGAAGCTATGTGATCGCCGCGCCGGTCCCTCGCGGCGCGGTGACCCGCGCGCTCTACTGGGACACCTGCGCGAGCGCGGATACCGATTGCGGGCCGGGCGGGCCTTATCACTACGTGCGCCTCGCGGAACCTCCCCCGGTCGATGGCGCCACCGGCAAGGGTCCGCACGAGCTCCTGATCGTGGGGGGCGAGGATCATCCGAACGGCTCAGTTGATGATGCGGAGGATCGCTACGAACATCTCGCGCAGTGGGCGCGCGATCGTTTTCCTTCGGTCGGGCCGGTGCAGTACCGCTGGTCCGGCCAGATCATGCAGGCCGCCGATGCTCTCGCCTACATCGGGCGCGATCCGACCGGACAGGAGAACGTCTACATCGCAACCGGCGACTCGGGCAGCGGCATGACGCACGGGACGATCGCGGGGTTGCTGATTCGCGACCTCATCACCGGCGAGCGCAATCCGTGGGAGCAGCTCTACGATCCGCTGCGCGTCCGACTTCACGCTCTCGGCCAATCGATCAAGAACTCAGCGCGCGCGGTGGCGAAGCTCGCGACGTGGATCACGCCGGGCGAGGTCGGAGAGAAGGAGGAGGTGCCGGTCGACGAGGGCCGCATCGTTCGCCGCGGCCTGGCGAAGATCGCGGTCTATCGAGGCAAGGACGGCGAGCTGGTCGAGCTCTCCGCCGTCTGCCCGCATCTCGGCTGCATCGTGGGATGGAACGGCGCCGAGAAGACCTGGGACTGCCCGTGCCACGGATCCCGCTTCGATGCGCGCGGCCGCGTGATCAATGGGCCGGCGAACAAGGATCTCCCGCGCTTGACGGTGCATCCCTCGGAGTAGCGACGCGCCCCGAGCCGGCTTGCGTGGCCCTTTCCGCGAAGCCGGAGGCGCGCACTAGCTACGGCCGCGCTCCGCTCTCTCCATGATCTCCCGGTTCTCGGCGACGTTCTCGAGGAAAAAATGTCGCAGATCTGGGTCGGTCACCATGCCCGCCCGTCCCAGGAGATGGCGGTGCCCGGCCGCCAGGGCGTCGGCGGAGAATGAGGAATCGGACTCGACCGCCGCCAGAACATCCGCGACGCAGAGGTAGGTACGCGAAGGGGAGTCGATGCCCTGGGGTCCGGACTCCTGCAGGTACGACCAGACCTCGGTCGCGAGGCGCCGCGCCAGCTTCCGCTGCCGCCGGGCCAGCGCCACCCGCGCCTCGACAGCCTGGGTTTCGAACCGGTCGGCATCCATGCCAGCTTCGGCGAAGTAGGCGCGGGCCTCAGCCAGATGCTCCGCAGCCCGGGAGAGTCCGCCCAGGCTCTCCAAGATGTAACCGAGGAATGTCAGGCAGACTGCGCGGGCGTAAGCGTCACCGACAGCCGCCAGATCCCCCAGGGCTTCTTCGACGAGTTGCGCTCCCCTCTCCGCATCGCCGATCAACCAAACGACGTAGCCGAGCGAGTACATAAGGCTCGCGTGGAGCCGGCGATCGCCGACCCTTGCAGCTCGCGCCAGCCCCGCTTCCAGAACGACGCGGGCCTCAGCGTAGACTCCTAGCGTCGCGTAGAGCAGACCGAGATTCACACTGGTGGAGAGCTCCAGCCTCTGATCCCCGGCCCGCCTCGCCACCGCGAGGCTTCGGGTCAGCAGTTGGGCCGAGCGGGCCAGATCACCAGACTCCCGGTAATAGCGTGCCGCCACCGTTAGAGCCAGCGCGTGTACCGAGTCGTCCTCGATCTCGTCGACACGGGTCAGCACCTGTTCGACCACGGGGCGCGCCCGTTCGATCTCGCCGGAAAAGGTCAAGGCCTGCGCCTTGGCCACCAGCGCTTTCATCTCTCTGCCCGGATCGCCCGCCCGCCCGGCGGCCGCCGCCGCGGCCTCCGCCAGCGGAATCGCAGCGCCAAAGCGGCCTTGCACTGCGACGTGCGCCGTCCTGCGCAGATACGCCTCCGCCTGCCGCGCGTCGTCATTGAGCTCATCGGCCAGCTGCATCAGCGCGCCCAGATCAGCATCCTGCGCCTCTCGTTCCCCTCGCAGGTCGAGCGATTCCTCGTGTCCGAGGAGTGCTTGCCACCTCCGCGAGCGATCTTCGGGCGCGATCCATCGCAGAGCCTGTTCGAACGAGACCGTGGCCTGGGAGATCGCGCCTTGAGCGATCTCCCGTCCACCTGCCCGCAGCCAGAAGTCCACCGCCTTCGATGGTAGGCCGGCGTGCGCGTAGTGTTGGGCCACCAGTTCGGGCCGGTTCTCGGCGAGCTTCGGAAACCTCCGTTCGATCGTCTCCGCGACGCGATGATGCAGGCTCTCTCGCATCTGCACGGGCAACGATGCATACGCGGCTTCACGGATCAGCTCATGCTTGAAGCTCATGAACGCGGCCGGCTCCCGACCACGGGCCAGGGACGGACGTGCTTCAGGCTTGATCAGGTTGGCCTCTACCAGCGCAGTCAGATCCTCCAGAAGCTGTTGTTCGTCGTACGGCACGACGGCGCGCAGGATCGAGTATTGGAACTCGGGCCCTAGGACGGCCGCCCACCGCGCGGTCGTTGCGGCGGCACCGGACCGATCGAGGCGGGCCAGAAGGGAGTCGCGAAGGGTTGCCGGGATCGTCACGTCCGGGGAGATCGGCTCATCCGGCGAGACCTCCGGGGATGCGGAGATCGCCGCGCTGTACCTGTCCAGAACGGCGGCGGTGAGCTCCTCCGCGAAGAAGGGGACTCCCTCGGCCTGGCGCACGATCCGCCGTCGAAGCTCGACATGCAGCAGCGTGTCACCGGCCACGCCGCGGACCAAGAGCTCGATCTCGGGATTGCTGAGAGGGCCGAGCACCATGGATAAGGCCCGCGGGCGCGGCGGCCAGGGAGGGACGAACTGAGGCCGGAACGTGAGCAAGAGGAGGCATGGAACCGCCGCCAGTGCATCGAGGGAACGCTCGAGCCATGCGGTGGTCGCCGCGTCGCTCCAGTGAAGATCCTCGAGCACAACCACCAGCGGCCGCCGCGCGGCTTCTCTCTGCAACAGCAGGAGCGCAGACTCGCCCATCCGCCTGTGGTGATCCGCGGTGATCGTACGCGGCGAAGGCGGGTCGGCCGGCAACCCGAGCAGCAGTGATAAGAGCCACCTCACCGTCGGACGGCCGACGTCGTGACGTGCGAGCACCGCTTCGAGCCGGCGGCATCGCTCCTCTGGAGCATCGTTTGGTTCGATTCCGAGAAGCTGTTCGAGCAGGCGGATCACTGGCCAGAGGCTCGTGTGTTGCTCATAGGGGGAGCAGCCGCCGTCCAGCCAGGTCGCGCTGGCCGAAGTCCTCGCCAGCGATCGCATACGGAGCTCGCGCAGAAGGCGCGACTTACCGATGCCCGGTTCGCCGCTGATCAAGACGGCCCTCCCGCTGCCGTCTTGCATTTCTTCCACGCAAGCTAGCAACTGGTCCAACTCGAGAGCGCGGCCGACGAAGCGGGTGCGCGAGCAGTCCTGCAGCCGGCAGTCCTGGCGGTTCCGTGCACCCGACTCGCCGAGGACCTGATAGGTTTTCAACGGACCGCCCGGCCCGGCCAGCGCGAGCGGCTCGCGATCGCGGCAATGGAACCAGTCGCGCACCAGGCGCTCGGTGCCACCTGTGATTCGCACTGTCCCCGGTTCCGCTATCGTCTGGCATGCGCGGGCAAGAGCGGGTACGCCGCCAACCATGCCGACCATGCCGGCCTCGCCGTGACGACGCACCAACATGTCCCCGGTGTGAATGCCGGCTCTGGCAGAACCCCCACCTTCCGCTTGCGTGACGAGCGCCAGTCCTGCATGGACCGCGCGTTGGGCGGCATCCTCGAAGGCTTGCGGATATACGAAATAGATGAGGCAGTCGTCGCCTTGGTGCAGTTGGCGCGTTCCTCCGTACCGCTCCAGGGTGGCCTGGCATGCCGGACTGCAGACCGCCAGCCGCCGATGCAGGTCTTCCAGCTCCAGTGCGGCTCCGGTGTGCGTGCGATGCCCGCATATCACAGCGGTGAGCTGTCGCCGTTCATCTTGTGCTTCCAGGGATGGACCAGGCGACGCGCCGACCGCGCGAGCAGTCTCCGAGGCCGTCTCGCCCGGCGATTGGCCCCCGGAACGCTTTCGCGGCCGGTTGGACCGGAGTTGCTCGTAGAGTGCGGTCGCCTCCGCCGATGGGCCGATGCCGAGTTCCTCGGACAGCACCCGCTCGTAGATCCTGTGGCGGTCCAGTGCCGATGTCATCTGTCCCGCGCGCGCCAAGGCGCGTATGAGCCGGAGATTCCCGCCTTCATCCCAGGGCTCGATGTCCACGAGTTGCCCCGCGAAACGGAGGACCTGATCGTTGTCGCCGCACGCTTCGTGATGGCCGGTCAACCGAGCCAGCATCCCCACCGCCTGCCGATGCAGCATCTCGCGATGTGCCGTGTGCCACTCGCCAAAGCCGGAACTCCCGCGGGGGAAGAGGCCCGCTAGCAGGTCTCCGCGATACAGGGCGGCGGCGTCCTGCAGCCAGCGAGCACAGGTGATGCACGTCCGCGCGTCGGAGTGATGGTGCTCCTGCGACGCGCGCAGAAGCTGCGAGAACCGGGCGACGTCGACATCGTGGTCGCCATGAGGATCGAACTGGATGTCTTGCGTCGTGGCGAGGAGGAACGGTCTGTGCCCGGCGAGAGCCGGGGACGCGGTTTCTCGTAGCGCGCGGCGCAGGCGCAGCAGGGTCTGACTGAGGTTGTGGGAGGCCCTCTTCTCCGGGTAGTCGCTCCAGAACATTCCGGACAACCGCTCACGTCGGTGGGGATGGTTCGATTCGACCGCGAGAAAAGCGAGGAGCGCTCTGGCCTTGTCGCTGCCGAAGGTGGTGACGGGTTCGCCATCCAGCGTCGCCTCGAAGGTGCCAAACAGCGTGAGCGATAGATGAGCCAATCCAGCCCCCTCGACTGCGCGGACGCGGGCGACCAGCACGGCCTCCCCGGCAGCCTGTCGCTCTCCGCGCACGGCATGAGCAC
>CAZZAH010000233.1:5349-6947 GCA_964652115.1 uncultured bacterium
TTTTATTCCCGGCCGGTTGGCGGGTCAAGCTAGCCGAGCCGGTGATGGTTCGGTGATCGGGTCGGTGCAGCGTGAATGCTGACACGGTGCTCGCTGGTGCTTTCACTCAAGGGTGTCTTCGCGAGGCGGGGATGCCGGGGAGGATCGATGCAGTCGTATCACCACCGAAGGATTCTTGCGCTCTCGGGGGTCCGCGCGGTCGCTCTCGCGCTCATCGGATCCCTCGTGAGCTTGGCCCACGCAGCCCCCCTCCGTCCCGACGTCCTGGAACGTCTGCGTGCCGAGGGGCGCTTGGAACAGATCGTGGCGCTCGACGCGGCGGCGCGCGCACGCGGACTCAACCAGCCTGCGCAATCAGCCCTCGGGGGGACCCGCGGAGACCGCACGATCAACGATAGCCAGGTTGTCGTCATCCTGGTGGACTTCATCGACAACCCCGCGGATCAGCAGACCTACCCCCGGCAGCACTTCGAGGACATGCTCTTCTCGGCCGGGCAGTATCCCACCGGAAGCATGCGGGACTACTACCTGGAGAACTCCTACGGGCAGTTCGACGTGACCGGAACGGTCACGGTCTGGCTCCGGATGCCACACACTTACGCCTACTACGTCGACGGCCAGTATGGCGAAGGCGGGTATCCGCAGAACGCCCAGAAGCTCGCGGAAGATGCGGTGGAGGCCGCGGACCCCTATGTCGACTTCTCGCAGTTCGACAACGACGGCCCAGATGGAATCCCGGATTCCGGGGACGACGACGGCGTGGTCGACGCTCTCACCATCATCCACGCCGGCCCCGGGGCCGAGCAATCCGGAGACCCCAACGATCTGTGGTCCTTTGCGTGGGGCATGAACGATCCGCAGTGGGTGGACGGCGTCTGGACCGATGCCTTCAACCAATGTCCGGAGGACGGGAAGATCGGTGTCCTGGCCCATGAGTTCGGTCACATCCTCGGTCTTCCGGACCTGTACGACACGGACTACTCCTCCTCCGGCGTAGGAGGCTGGTGCCTGATGGCCGCGGGGAGTTGGGGAAACGGCGGGGAGACGCCCAGTCATCTCAGTGGCTGGTGCAAGGCACAGCTGGGCTTTGTCACTCCCGTGGTGCTGGCGACGAATCAGTACAGCGCGCCCATACCGCAGGCCGAGACTTCTCCCACGGTCTTCCGGCTTTGGACCAACGGGCAGCAAGGCGAGCAGTACTGCCTGGTCGAGAACCGCCAGCAGACCAGTTTCGACTCGTATCTGCCGGGCCCAGGCCTCCTCATCTACCATGTGGACGATGACATCTACGGCAACGACGACGAGGACCATCCTCACGTCTGGGTGGAGCAGGCCGACGGGTATGATGACCTATACGGCGGCTACTCGGCCGATGACGGCGATCCGTGGCCGGGGAGCTCCGACAACCGTGACTTCAATGACACGAGCACCCCGAACTCGCGGGATTATGAGGGCAACCCCACCAACGTCGCGGTGCAGAACATTTCCGACTCCGGCCCAGCGATGACAGCCGACCTCCTGGTGGGCGACCTCACGGGGGTCGGCTCTCACGCCGCGGAAGCGGGCGGACTGCTGTTGCAGCCTCCGGTGCCGAATCC
>CAZZAH010000234.1:0-6933 GCA_964652115.1 uncultured bacterium
GAGGTCGGCTTTGCAGATGGCGTAGGTCTCGGCGTTGATCTCCTGGCCGTAGAGATGTGTCGCGACCTCCTTGCCGTGCTCCCGGGCGAGTTGTTGCAGCGTCTCCTCGGCTACGGTCAGCATGCCGCCGGTCCCGCAGGCTCCGTCGTAGAGCAGGTAGGTGCCCGACTCGATCTGGTCGGCCACGGGCAGGAACATCAGCCTCGCCATGAGCTTCACTGCATCGCGTGGAGTCCAGTGCTCGCCCGCTTCTTCGTTGTTTTCCTCGTTGAAGCGGCGCACCAGTTCCTCGAAAACGGTGCCCATGCCGTGGTTGTCGAGGCCCGGGTGCTTCACCGAGCCGTCGGCGTTCCGCACGGGGTTCGGGCTCAGGTTGATGTCGGGCGAGAGGAGCTTCTCGATCAGCGTGCCGAGCGCGTCCGCTTTGGAGAGCCGCGGAATCTGGTTACGAAACTCGAAGTTCTCCAGGATGTCCTGCACGTTCGGCGAGAAGCCGTCGAGATAGGCCTCGAAGTCCGCCTTGAGTTGCTGCTGGCTGGAGCGGGCCTTGAGGTCACGCAGCGTGAACTTGGAGGTGTTGTAGAACGCCTGGCCCGCAGCCTGACGCAGCGCTTGGTCCTGGTTGGTAATCTGGGACCGGTCGAGCGAGGCCTTCATGTCGAGCACGGCCTGCTTGGTCGGCTCGAGCACGGCGTCGAGCCGACGAAGGACCGTCATCGGCAAGATCACGTCCCGATACTTGCCGCGAACGTAGAGGTCCCGGAGAACGTCGTCAGCAATCCCCCAGATGAAGTTCGCGATCCAGTTGAGCTGTCCCTGATCCACGCTGATCCTTCGCCTCCTGCGATCGCCGGAGCGGCGCGCTCACGCTTCGCGACATGGCGCCTTCGGCTCATGGGGAGGAGATTCCGCCGGCGACACGGCCATCCACGCCTTCGCGCTCGACACTCGCTGTAAGGGATTCGCTCGCTTCAAGTCCGGCGGCCCTCGATCGGATGCGGAGCGAAGGTGCGGGACTCCGAGGAACCAGTCAAGCGGGAAGCGCTATGTGCGCGGCGGGCGCTGTGTGCGAAGGCGGCTCCCCTCGATCCGCGTTGAGTTGGGCCGATTCCGCCCTTCCCTTGACCTTCCCCCGTGGATCAGGAATGCTCCGCCCGTCTCGCCATGGGCGCAACGAACCTCGGAGGATTCATGCAGAGCTTGGTCGATCTCGCCGCGCGCCCGGTCGCGCCGCCTCTTTCGCGCGTCCGGAACCTGCCACCGTGGCGCGTCCGCCTCGCCTCGTCGCTTCCCTTCGCGGGGATGCTCATCCTTCCTCTCCTCGGTCTCCTCGACCTCGGGAATCCGGGGACCGCTTCGGCCGAGTCGCCGACCTGCGCCACGATCGAGAAGGCGATCCGCTCGGCCGCGGCGAGCGCGCGTTTGGACCTCGCACGGCAAGGGATCGCTCTCCGCTGCACGCCGCTCGCGCCCGCGCTCTGGTCGGCGATCGAGAAGGGAACTTGGACCGACGGGGCCAAGCTCGATCCGCGCGCTCGCGCCGCGCTCCTGAGCAGCGCGGTGGGCGCCCGCTACGCAGAGGCGGAGAGCCTCGGCGTCACCCTCCTCTCGACGGGAGCCTGGCCCGACGGCGAAGAGCTCGACCTCGAGATCGGCGCCGACGTGATCCGCGGGATGAAGCCCGCGCTCAATCATTATCGTGTGCTGCTCCTCCTCGACATCTACGAGCAGCTGCAGGAGGAGCCGGTGCGGATCGCGGTGGTGGAAACGCTGGTCGGAGCGAAGGAGAAGGAAGCATGGCTCCCTGCGCTCGACGCGCACGTGCGTGGCGAGGGCCTCCTGCGCGTGGCGGCCGAGAAGGCGCTCGCGCTGCAGAAGGATGTCGACGCGCTCCTCGCCGATCTGATCGCGACCTTGCCCGACGACGCCGCGCTGGCCTGGGCGATCACCCTCGCCAATGAAGATGGTGGATCGAAGTCGAAGGCGGCCGCCGCCGCGAGAAAGAAATGAGCGAAGCGAGCCCGCACTTCTACGTCACGACCCCGATCTACTACGTCAACGACGAGCCGCACGTCGGGCACGCGTACTGCACGCTCCTGGCCGACACCCTCGCGCGCTATCACCGTCTCTTCGGCGAGGAGACGCGCTTCCTGACCGGCACCGACGAGCATGGACAGAAGGTGCAGCAGGCGGCCGAGGCGCGCGGCGTCGAGCCCAAGGCCCACGCCGACGAGATGGCGGAACGCTTCCGCGCCGCATGGAAGCGGCTCGAGATCTCGAACGACGACTTCATCCGCACGACCGAGGAGCGTCACCGCGTGGTCGTGCAACGCGTGCTCAGCGACCTCTACGCGAAGGGGGAGATCTACAAGGAGCGTTACGAAGGGCTCTACTGCGTGCCCGACGAACGCTTCTGGACCGAGAAGGATGTCATCGACGGTAAGTGCCCGACCTGTGGACGCCCGGTCGTTTCCATCGCGGAGGAGAACTACTTCTTCCGCATGGGAAAGTACCAGGAGTGGTTGATCGACCACATCCAGAAGAACCCCGAGTTCCTGAAGCCGGAGAGCCGGAAGAACGAGGTGCTGGGCTTCCTGAAGAAGCCGCTCGGCGATCTCTGCATCAGCCGGCCGGCGGCGCGGCTCAGGTGGGGCATCCCCCTCCCCTTCGATCCTGAGTTCGTGACCTACGTCTGGTTCGACGCGCTGATCAACTACTACAGCGCGGTCGAAGGGCTCTCGAGCGCGACTGGGCCCTGGTGGCCGGCGACGCTTCATCTTATCGGCAAGGACATCCTGACCACGCACTCCGTCTACTGGTCGACCATGTTGCACGCGGCGGGGCTGCCCTTGCCGCACACGATCCTCGCGCACGGTTGGTGGCTGATCGGCGAGACCAAGATGGGAAAGTCGCTCGGGAACGCGGTCAAGCCGCTCGACCTCCTCGAGAAGTACGGCGTCGATGCCTTCCGTTACTTCCTGATGCGCGACATGGTGGTGGGCCAGGACTCCGAGTTCAGCGAGGAGGCGCTCATCGGCCGCATCAACGCCGACTTAGCGAACGACCTCGGCAACTGCCTCAATCGCGTCGAGCGGATGATCCAGAGCTACGCCGACGGCCGCATCCCCCAAACTGGGGAGATGGACGAGGCGAGCAGCGCGCTCGAGGCACTCGCGCGTTCGACGGTGAAGTCGGTGGTCGAGTCGGTGCGCGAGGTGCGCACGCATCAGGCGATCGAGGACACCTTTCAGCTGGTCCGCGCGGTGAACAAGTTCCTCGAGGTGAAGGCGCCGTGGAAGGCGGTCAAGCTGCCGGGGCAACCGGGCGTGGCGACGACCCTCTACGTATCGGCGGAAGCACTTCGCATCGCGGCACTGCTGCTTTCGCCGGTGATGCCGGGCAAGTGCGGCGAGATGCTTCATCGGCTCGGCGCGCTCGACGATCCGCGTTCGCTCCTCGCGCGCGGGTGGATCGGCGTGAGCGATCCAATGTGGGCCGCGCGTGAGCTCGCGTGGGGCGGACTTGCGCCGGGGACGGAGATCCACCCCGCCGGGCCGCTCTTCCCTCGCATCGAGCCCGACGCACCGTAACGCTCACTCGATCCTCGCGCGCCGTGAATGAACCTGAGGCGAGGCTTGCTCCCTCGTGCTACTCTGCCTCGCGCCGGGTGGAAGAGAGGGAGGGTGCATGCAGGGGGACGTTCGGCTAAGGCGAGCCGCCTTGGTCCTCCGATTTCAAACCGATGCGCATGACGGTCCGCGCTTCCTGGCGCGGCTGGGTGCGCGCTCCTTCTTCCCGAGCCCGACGACCCGCTCCCCGCGTACCCGGGTCTACTCGCGCCTAACCCCTCTCGCATCGCTCCCGGAGGTGGAATGGAACACTTCGACTCCTCGCGTCTGAACGCGCTTCTCCTCTTCATCGCCTTTTGCGTGACCGTGCTCTTCTTCATTCAGCGCGCGCGCTCGGGCGGAGACCTCTTCATTCGAAAGATCGCGGGACTGAACGCGATCGACGAGGCGGTCGGGCGCGCGACCGAGTTGGGGAAGAAGGTGCTCTACGTCCCCGGCATCATGTCGATCGACGAGAATCAGACCATTGCCTCGCTCGCGGTGCTCTCGCACGTGGCCAAGATGACCGCGACCTACGCGACCGAGCTCGACGTCCCGAACAAGGACCCGCTGACCTTCGCCTCCGCGCGTGAAACGGTGCGTGAGGCGTACATGCAGGCCGGGCGTCCCGACCTCTACAACGATTCGATCGTGCACTACGTGACCTATGACCAGTTCGCCTACACCGCGGCGGTCTCGGGCATCATGGTGCGCGAGAAGCCGGCGGCGAACTTCCTCATCGGATCGTTCTTCGCCGAGGCGCTGCTCTTGGCCGAGACCGGTCAGGCGAGCGGCGCGATCCAGATCGCCGGCACCGCCGAGGTGGCGCAGCTCCCCTTCTTCGTCTGCGCTTGCGACTACACCTTGATCGGCGAGGAGCTCTACGCGGCGGGCGCCTATCTCTCGCGCGAGCCGGCCATGCTCGGCAGCATCAAGGGACAGGATTGGATCAAGGCGGTGGTGGGGGTGCTCATCCTCATCGGCGTCATCCTCGAGACCTCTCATCTGCTGCCGGGATTCCGGCAGTTCTTCAGCATTCAGTGATGCGGCTCGATCGAGCGCTGCTCGCCTCGCGGGGCCGGCCCTGCGTTTCCGGACAGGAGGAGTGACGACGCATGTTCTTACGACTAAGACTGCCGCTGCTGCTGACCTTCTTCGCCGGGCTCATCCCGATCGTCGCCTTCTTCTTCAAGGACACGGCGAGCGCGGTGAAGCTCCCTTCGAACTGGCTCGAGCAGGACATGGTGATCGTGTCCGGGTTCGCGCTGCTGCTCGGTGTGGTCAACGTGGTCCAAGGCAACGTGCGGAAGCTGGAGCGACGGGAGAAGGGGTGGGTCTACGCGGCCGTGCTTCTCTTCGGGCTCGTTTTCATGGGCTTCTTCGGCGCGGCCGGAGCGGGTCGTTGGTTCGGCCTTCCCGGCATCGGTAACTACACCAACGGAACGCCGACCCCCTTCGCTTGGGGCTCGAACTACCTCTTCACGCCGCTTCAGTCGACTATGTTCGCGCTGCTCGCGTTCTACATCGCGTCGGCCGCCTTCCGCGCCTTCCGCGTGCGCAACGTCGAGGCGACCATCCTCCTCATCGCCGCCGTGGTCGTGATGCTCGGCCGCATCCCGATCGGCGAGTCGATGTTCGGCGGGAAGCTCTGGCTGCCGCACTTCACCGAATGGTTGATGCAGGTCCCGAACGGCGCCGCGCAGCGCGGGATCATCATCGGCGCCGCGCTCGGCGCCGCTTCCCTCTCCCTGCGTGTGATCCTCGGCATCGAGCGGTCGTACCTGGGCCTCGAGAAGAACGAGTAGGAGATCGCGATGAACCTCTCTCGACTCACCACGATCGATCGGCGTTGGATCTTCCTCATGATCGCCCTGGGGACCCTCCTGCCGATTCTGAAGCCGATCGGCTTCCCGGTTTCGATCACGCCGCCGGTCCAGAGCATCTACGCGAAGATCGAGACGCTCGGCCCGAGCGACGTCGTCGTGCTCTCCTACGACTACGGTCCGACGACCGGGGCCGAGAACGATCCGATGGCCGACGCCATCCTGCGGCATTGCCTCCTTCGGAACGTGAAGGTGGTGGCGCTGGCGCTCTATCCCTTGGGCGGGCTGACCGCGCTGAACAACTCGGTCACGCGGATCATGACCGAGTTCCCCGACGCGAAGTACGGGGTCGACTACGTCAACCTGGGCTACAAGGACGGCGGTCAGGCTTCGATGAAGCTTCTGGCCGAGGACTTCTCGCAGGCCTTTCCCGG
The DNA here is from genome assembly GCA_964652115.1 of uncultured bacterium. Classification (GTDB taxonomy): domain Bacteria; phylum Eisenbacteria; class RBG-16-71-46; order CAIMUX01; family CAIMUX01; genus JADJQY01. The sequence continues at coordinate 5,866 of CAZZAH010000234.1, forward strand.
CGACACCAACGGGACGCCGCTCAGCGATCTCCCGCTCATGCAGCAGGTGAAGGGCGCCCGGAACACGCAGCTCGCGGTGTCGATCGCGACCGGCATCATCGGCGAGTGGTGGGCCAACCTGATCAACGCGCAGTTCGGCATCCCGGTGGCGGTCGGCTGCACCGCGGTCTCGGCGCCCAAGTACTACGCCTACCTCGAAGCCAAGCAGATGATCGGGCTGATCGGCGGCCTCAAGGGCGCGTCGGAGTACGAGAAGCTGCTCAAGGACGGTTACCCGGTCACGCGCAAGGCCTACGCCGACCCGTTGCTCCAGACCGCGAGCAAGGGGATGGACGTTCAAACCATCGATCACCTCATCATCATCGCCTTCATCGTGATCGGCAACATCGCCTACTTCGCGGGCCGCGGCCCGAAGCGGAAATAAGGAGGAGCCATGGCAGGCTACGAGATCTTCGGCACCTGGGTGGCGGCACTCCTCACCCTTTGCCTGATGAGCTTCTTGTACAAGGACAACCCGTTCTTCCGCTTTGCCGAGGCGCTCTTCGCCGGGATTTCGCTCGGCTATTACATCGGCATCACACTCGATCAGACCCTGCGCCCGAACCTCTGGATTCCGCTCACGACCGAAGGGGTGACGGCGACCAACGCGCACCTCATCTTCGCCGGAATCGTCGGGCTCAATCTGTATACGCGCTACATCCCCAAGATCGCGTGGTTCGCACGCTCGTCGCTCGCGGTCTATGTCGGGTACTACGTCGGCATCAACATGGTGCAGAAGCTGCAGGGCGAGGTGCTGCCGCAGAGCGCCGCCACCATGGTCGACCTGACCGGCGCGGGCGGAGGACCCCAGGCGGCCTTCAACGCGATCGTGGTCTTAGTCGGCGTGATCGCGGTCCTGATGTACTTCTTCTTCTCGGTCGAGCACAAAGGCGGCGTGGGTCGCTTGAGCCGCGTCGGGATCTGGTTCTTGATGCTCGGCTTCGGCGCGGCCTTCGGCTACACCGTGATGGGGCGTGTGTCGCTGCTGATCGGGCGCTTCAATTTCCTGATCATCAACTGGATCGGCGG
>CAZZAH010000235.1:0-2141 GCA_964652115.1 uncultured bacterium
GCCGCGCCCGTCGTCGCGCGCATCGTCGGCCTCATTGCAGCGAGACGAGCGCTAGGACATAGCCTCGCCCCGACTCGAGCTTGCTCATCGCCTTGCCCAGGACCGCGCCGGTCGCACGCGTCGGATCGCTCGCGCGCATCGCGTGGCCGGACACGTTCGAGGTCGTGAGGAGATCGCCCGGACGAATCGGCCCGCTCGACGCGTCGGCAAGCACGTAGACCCGCCCCGAGAGCGCGACGTTGCGCCCGTCGATCTGATGCTCGCCCGGAATGAGCGTGATGCCGGCGTCGATGCCGTTCGCTCCCGAGAGCACGCCGGCCACCTTCGTGTCATAAGCCTCGTGGCTCAAGCAGAGCTCGCCCGGATGATGCGGATCGATCACGACCACCGAGCCGACTTCCGCCTCCGCGTTCAACGTGAACGGTTCTGCCAGGTCACCGCCGCCCGTGATCTGAAGCGCGGTCGTGACCACGCGGCCGGTGTTGGTCACCTCGAACTTCAGCGAGCCGCCCTTGAAGGCCTTGATCAGAGAGCCGGTGCCGTTCTGCTCGAGCACGCAGGTCGCGTCGGAGCCGCTGACCTTGCCCCAGACCGCGATGCCGCTCGATGACGAGTTCTCGGAGTAGAGCGCCGCGCCGGCGACGCCATTGCCGAACGCGGAGGAAAGCCGGATGCGCCCTTCGCTGTCGATGCGTCCATCCGGCGAGTTGACCGCCTTTCCGAACTGAAGGATGTCGCCGCTGCTCGAGTTGGTGAGGACCGCGGTCGGGCCGGTGCCGAAGCTGCTCGCCAGGAGCGCGTTTCCCGTCGTGCTGATGTCATAGGCCGCCAGCGCGGGGCTCGACGTGCCGCCGCCCGCGTGCAGGATCGTGAGTCGCGCGCCCGGCGTGTTCGTGCCGACGCCGACGTTGCCGTCGCCGCGCCAGACCATCGCGTTCGTGGTCCAGGCCGTGTTCATCTTGAGGTAGTTGCCGGTCGAGCCCGCGCCCGCGAAGCCGCTCTCGAAGTGGAATTCGCCTCCTTGCCCTTCGTCGAAGGAGAGGAGCTTGGTCGTGTCGTTTCCGCCGACGTTCTCGACCGAGATGCGCGAGAAGGGAGTCGCCGTCAGCCCGACGCCGATCGATCCGTTGACGCGAAGCCCGTCGGTCCCCTGAATGCTCACCGCTCCCGCGTCCGCGGTGATCGTGCGGCCGAGGCCCGCGCCGCCGAAGTCATACGCTTGATCGAGCGTGCCGCCGCCCGCGCCGGCCGCCGCGGTGGTTTGAATCGTCCCGTCGGGGAACTTGAAGCCGCCGGTCGTCGACTGGATGAGTCCGTTCGCGACGAAGGTGCCGAAAGATCGCTCCGCGCTCTCCGCCGACAACGCGAAGGCGCTCGACGCGAGCAATTGATCGGGGAGCTGCTCGACGCCGCTTCCGGTGTCGACCCAGATTCGCAGCGAGGCGGTGGAAACATTGAACAGCGGGTTCGCCAGGATCGGCTGCATGCCCGATCCGCCCAGCAGGACGCTGAAGATTCCTTGATCGACTGCGATCGGCACCGAGCTATCGGGCATCTCTCCGCCCGAGCTCGTGCCGTCGTGCGACCAGAGCACGGTCGCGCCGCTCACCATCACGAAGCGAAACTGCGCCGTGCCCGAGAAGAGCGAGCCCGACGCATAGAGCTGTCCTTGATAGCTCATCTGCGCCGGTTGCGCCGCGACCTTGCTCGCGAACAAGCAGGCGATCATCGCGATGGCCAAACCGCACGTGTTTCTGTTCATGAAGCGGACTCCTTCTCGCGGTAACGGTTCGACTAAGGAAGGGTGATCACCTTGCGTGAGCCGCGGTATCCGGGAGCGAGCATCTTGACGATGAAGACGCCGGCGCCGGCCGCGTGCCCCGCGTCGTCGCGGCCGTCCCAGGTGAGTGCTCGACGACCCGCGCCCTGCTCGGCGTCGAGCAGCGTGCGCACGAGACGCCCGCGCACGTCGTAGACGCGAACCGACACGCGCCCGCCCGCGCGAGGCACGTCGTAGCGAAGCGAGAGCGCGCCGCGCGCCGGGTTCGGATAGGCGGAGTGAAGAAGAAAGGCGGCGGGAAGATCGGCCGCGGCCTCTGGCGCGTCGGTCGTTCCCGCGTTCGGCGACCAGAATCCCGAGT
>CAZZAH010000235.1:2241-6928 GCA_964652115.1 uncultured bacterium
TGTCGCGAGAAAGCTTCGGCCTTACACACGCGCGTGGGAATTCGCACGATCATGCGAACGCGCGGGAACATGAACGAGCCGCCGAGATCGCTCCCGGCGGCCGTCCCCTAGCCCGCGCGATGCCCAGTAATGTTGGTTCGCTGCGTGGCTCAGGCTCTTTGCGCCTACTCAGGCGCTCATGTTCTTCAAGAGGTCGTCGTCGCCCGCGTGCTGGCGGCGGCTGACGTCGGCTGCGAGCTCCTCGGCGTCGCTCTGCTCGCTGAGCGCGCGCTGGATCTGCAGTGAGGAGAGCCCATCATCCGCCGCGGAGTCGCGTGCCTTGCCGGATGCGGGCGCGCCGCCGCGGAAGGAGCCTTGCACCAACGTGCCGTCGATCAGGTGGTAGCTGATGCCCGACTCGCGATCGTGGTGGAGAAACTCCTGCGTCTTCCGCGCGGTGACGAGGCGATCGCGCTGATTCTCGGTGTAGATCTCGATCTACGCAAAAACATAAGCTCTCTCGCTCGCGGGCGCCCTTACCTCGGAGGTCGTGGGCGTGCTCGGCGTTGCGGTGATGAGGTTGACGCGCGAATCGTTGGCGTCAGTTGCCGCGATGCTGTGGACACTTCGGCTCGCGGCCGGCTGGATCTTCATGCTGTCGGACATCGGCGCCTCCTTCGCGGCGAAACGTGGGACCTAACCTTCGTCCCACGTATCGCGCAAAGGTCCGCCGCGGTTGCGTGCGAGGATCAGTTCGCCAGGGTGAATCTCTGGACCAGCACCTGCCCCGCCACCTCGAGCCGGAGGAAGTAGACCCCGGAACCGAGGCCGTCCTCTCCATTCGACGGAAGCAGGATCGGATGTCGACCGGCGGCGTAGTTGCCCGACGCGAGCACGCGCACCTCCCGACCGCTGATGTCGAGCACGCGCACGCGCACGTCTGCCGCGCGAGGTAGCGCGAACTCAGATCGCGCGCCGCCGCTCGAGGGATTGGGTTGCACCGGCGCGAGGGCCAGCTCGACGACCGCGGCATCACCGACCGCGCTCGTCCCCTCGACGGTGAAGGTCTGCGGATTGGAGACGCCGCCCGCGGGCGCGGGCGTCCGGACGGTGATCTCGTGGGTGCCCGCCACGAGCATGTCGCTCACCGGGATCTCCGCCGTCAGCAGGATCGAGCTGACGAAAGTGGTGACGCGATCCTCTCCATCGAGCCGCACCACTGAGCAGGGAAGGAAGTCCGAACCGTTCACGTCCATGGTGAACGCCGCATCGCCCACCTGCTTGGTGTCGGGAACGATTGCGGTCGTGGCCGGCGTGGCATGCTCGGTCGCAAGGAGGAACACATTGCCGTTCGAGGTCTGCGAGTCGGTCAAGCTGACCTGAATGTCGCCGGCGTCGATCTTGGTCTGCGAGAGGCCGCCGAAACCCGGAATGGCGTCGACCAAGGTCGCACCCAAGGGGGGCGTCACCACGATGTCGTAGACGCCGGTTTCGAAGTAACCGAAGTCGTAGGCGCCCGAAGCGTTCGTCACCTTGGTCGCGAGGACGTTCGCGCCCTGCATCGCCGTGACGGTTACACCGACGAGCGGCACGCGATCACCCGTCGTCCCGGCGTCGCCGTCGCAGTCATCGAGCAGGAGGCCGGTGATCCGACCGTAGGTGTAGGTCAGCTTGTTGACCCACGTGCCGAAGTTGTTCGACGACTTCGTCCACTGTCCGGCATACCAGGCGCTCGATCCGCTCGGACCTTGCAGCGATGCATCGACATCGATCCCAGTGTAGTCACCCCATCGACTCTGCGCGGTCGGAGAGAGCCCCGCCTTGAGCAGCGCGCTCGTCTGAATCGCCGCGTCGTTCCGCCGCTTTCCCGTCGCGTAGGCGGAGGGATACTCGGTCGAGCTCGAGCGATCGAAGCCCAGGAAGATCGTGCCGACCGAGTCGACCGTCGCCGCCGGGTAGTAATAGAAGACGTTCTCCGCGCCGTAGGTCTCGTCGTTCAGGACCGAGCGGTCGCTCGTTCTTAGGCGGAGGAGCCGAAGCGCCGCCTCGGCCGCGCCGCCGCCAAAGTTGGCCGAAGTGTGCCACGCGATCGTGAGCACCCCTTCGCGCACGTAGAAGTCGCTCGGCCGGCAATCGTTGGTCGCGACGAGCGAGCCACTCCCCTTCTGCACGGCGTCGGGGGGCGGGCTGTACGACGCGACCGTGACGAACTCGCCCCCGGAGAGCGTCGGTGCGCTCGGCGGACCGGTGACCGTGCGATACGTCACGCGCGTGCCGCCGTTCGTCCGCACGCAGAGCAGGTGCATGTCGTCTCCGGCGGAGAGATTCCGCGCCGCCTTGGTGACGAAATTGTCGTTGCTGCCGCCGCCAGGCGGTGGGCTGAAGTTGAAGAAGTCAAAGTAGGTGACGGAGCCGCCCGAGTAGGCCAGGGCGCGATCGATCACCCGGATCTTCTGGTAGCGATAGCTATTCCCGCCGAAGGTGAACTGCTGGCTCGTCATCGCGAGCTTGTCGTCGCTGATGCCGAGCGATTCGTAGTCGGCCCAGTTCGAGGTCGGCGTGGTGCCGTCCTTGGTCATGTCGAACTTGTAGTTCCACCACGCGCCGCGCGCGTCGTTCGTCTTGCTGATGTTGAGGTAGAAGAAGGAGTGCTGCGGCGAGCTCCCCTGCGTGAAGGCGAGGGCCACGAAGCGACCGCGGAGCGCGTCGTAGTAGCACTGCGCGTCGCTCAAGCCCCCCTCACTCGGCGGCGCGTTGAAGAAGGTGCTGCCGTTCGTCTCCACCCGGTTCGTGCCGTCCTTGTTCGTGACCGTCACGCTGACGTTGCCGGCCGAGAAGATGTTGAGCGGACCGGCGGCGCAGGTCGGCTCGCCCGGGATGTATCCACCCTGCGTGATCCCCTCGAACCCTGTGCCCGGCGTCGGCGCAGCGGTGCTCACGCCACCGATCTGATCCAACGAGACCTGGCCAAGCTCGCTCACGGGAAGGTTGAGCGGATGCTCCTTGAGCCGACGCAGCTCTTCCTCGATCTCACGGTCGAAGCCCTCCTCGTGCGGCTCGAGCAGCTCTCCCTCAACCACGACCGCAGTGAGCGGAGGCAAGCTCGAGAACTCGACCGTCGTCGGGACCACCGCCTCGTTCGACGCCGCACGATGGCCTCCGGGCAACGCCGCCGCGCGAACCGCGGCGATCTCGCGCGCCTCCTCGATCGTGATCGGGGGAAGCTTCTCCTCTTCTTCTCGAGCGACGCTCACCGACGCTAGAAGCAGCGCCGGAAGCGCGAGAATCAGGGCGCTCGCGATTCGATGGATGGAAGCGATGCGGCACGGGCGGGGGGACCAACGATCCGACATGGGCACCACCTTGCTGGAGATGTGGAGGCGGCGCGGGCCTCGTCGAGAGGTAACGCCGTCCTGGTTCGGACTGCATGCGGCGGTTCGGTGGCGGAAGTATAGCAAGGCGGGAAACACGAGCGCCCTCGAGCATTCCGCTCGAGGGCGTTCCTCGCGAGCCTCGTTGGCGCGCCTATCGAGCGCCGGTAATGACCGTGAACTGCACGTCGTTGCTCTTCCGCGGCCCCGCCTCGACCCGCAGGGGACCGTTGATCGTGCCGGCCGGGACCCAGACGCGAATGCCCTGCTCGTTCCAGGCGGTCACACGTCCCTCCAAGCGCCCGGTCGCGCCGGTGAACGAAACTTTCATCTCGGGCGTGTCGCGCGGGAAGACGAAGCCGTGCCCCTTGACCGTGATGATGGTGTTGACCGGCGCGCTCGACGGATCGAGCTGCTCGATCACGAGCGCCGGCAAGGCCTGCACGACGACGTAGGCGAGCTTGTTGCTCGCGTGGCCATCGACCTCGACCGAAACCGAGTCGGTCTCGGCGAGCGTCGGCACCTTGACCACCACGCGGCTCTCGGACCAGCTGACCAGGCTCCCCTCACGCGTACCGAAGAGGACCTTGCCGCCATCGTCGCCGAAGTGAAGTCCGGTCAGCGCGACCTCCTGCCCCGCCTCGAGCGAGTCGGGGTCGATGGTCGACAGCGAAGGGGTGGGAGCGGGGGTCGGTTCGGGCGAAGCCACCTTATCGCGCTTGCCGCACGCGCTCATCGTCGCGAGCAGAAGCAGACCGAGAACGACGGCAGGGGCAAAGCGTCCGAGGGTGCGCGAGATCAAACAGGGCTTCATGATTTCCTCCACGGTTGGCGTTCGTTGCTGGATTCGTGGGGAACGGAGCGAGGAGCCGCGCGCGCGTCACAAAGATTCGCGTGAATTTCGCGGCAAAAGGCGAGGCCGCCGGGCGGGGATCCCGGCGGCCTCTTGCTCGAGGCGAGGTTGGGCAGGACGGGCCCGCCTCGAACTCGGTTAGGCCTTCAGATTCCGGATGATCGCGAGGCTGGTGTCGTTGAGCGACTTCAGCATCTGCGTCATCGTCTGGAACATCTGGTTGCGGCGCTCGACCATCTGCTGGAGCTGGGACTGAAGGAGCTGGAGGTTCGACTTGTCGCCACCGCTCGAGCTCGAGCCGCCGTTCGAACCACCGTTCGAGCCGCCGATCAGATTGCCGAGCGCGCCACCGGCCGCAGCACCAATCGGGCCGCCGATCACTCCGCCCGCCACACCCGCGATGCTTCCGAGGATGCCGCCGCCGCTCGACGAAGCGCCCTTGCTGTCTTGCTTCTGCTTGGCCATCTCGGACTCGATCTTCTTC
>CAZZAH010000236.1:0-6919 GCA_964652115.1 uncultured bacterium
CGGACGAGCGTCATGATCTGCGTCACCATGAGCTGGTAGGGAAGCGTCGCGCGGCGCGCATCGATCTGATTGGCGCGGTCGTCCGACCCGCGCGCGGGCGCGAAGAGGAGCGGCGCGGTTGCGATGAACGCCTTGTCGTCGTTCCGCCGCGTCGCCAGCGGCACGAGCCCCAGCCGGGAGAGCTCGAGCAGCCGCTGCTCCGAGATCAACGCCTCGAGCGCGCAGGCGATCTCGTCTCCCGAGCGCGAGATGAGCGGACGAAGCGGCAGATCGGCGATCGAACCGCCTTCTCCCGCGCCGACGCAATCGAGACACCAACCGGTTCGCACCGCGCTCGCCGCGATCCGCTCGCCGATCGCCCATAGCGGCCGCATCCACGGAAGATCATCGAGCGGCTCCTCGAACGCGAAGGCCTTGAGGGCATCGCCTTTCGCCCCGTAGGGCGCGCGCGCCAGCACGCGATTAACCCCCAGCGCGAGCCAGCGGGCCGAGGGCTCGGCGCGAAGCGCGTTCCATTCCTTTGCCGCGCCACCGGTCTCCGCGAGATCCGCGGAGACGAACATCGCCTCGCGCGAGTCGAGATCGAGCGCGCCCGGCTCGACCGAGGCGATCATCGGGACCGCCGCGGCTTCGAGCTCGCGCGCAACTGCTCGCGCCGTCTCGAGGTCGAGGTCGAAGTCGGCGAGCAGGACGAAGGTCCGGCCCTCGCCACGAGCGTCCTCGACGAACGGAAGCGCGATCTCGCGAAGCGCGCGGGGAAGGTCCGCCTCCGTCGCTGGCAGCGTGTGCAGGCGCACGCCGGCGCGATGGTCGATGCGCCGGGAGAGAAACCGCAGCCCGAGCCAGCACGACTCGAGCGCGCGGAATGCGGGATCGCTCATCAGCGACCGGACGCGCGCGGCGAGCTCCGCTTCCACCGCCTGGAGCGAGGCGTCGATCGAGGCCCTCGGCGTGCCTCGCGTTCCGCCGCCGAGAATTCCGCCGAGCAGACCTTCGAGCGCCGACGACGGAGACGGCTCTGCGCTCTTCCCCAGGTCGACCTGCGCGAAGATCGCCGCGAGGGAATCGTCGTCGGCGGGACGAACCGTGGGCGTGGGCTCGGGCGCCCGGGTGGGCGCCGTGGTCGGGCCCGCCGGCTCTTCGCCGGAGGTGTCCAGCGCCTTGCGCACGACGGCGGCGAGCGAGGGCGGCCCGCTCCAGCCGGCGAGCATCGCCAGCACCTCCTGCGCCGTCCGCTTTCCCTTCGTTGCGTCCTGCAGCGCGGCGCAGAGCTCGAGCAATGACGCGGTGTCGCGATGCCGTTCCGCGATCGACTCCGGCCGAAGGTCGCGGTAGCTCTCGAAGCGAAGGCCGCCGGCCGATGGCGCCGACGATCGGAACCAAGCGTCGAGGTCCTCTTTGTGGATCGTCTGGACGCGGCCGGTGCGGCCCGCGAGGAAGTCGCCGAGGACGAGGATGTCGAACGCCGCGTTCGCTTCTGACATAGGGTCCTCCAGGCGCGCGTCTAGCAGAGCACCGCGCCGCCGTTGACGTTGATGACCGCGCCGGTGATGTGCCGTGCGAGGGAAGACGCGAGGAAGACGACCGGGCCCGCGACATCCTCCGGCTCGCCGGGCCGGCGGAGCGGAATCGGCTCCTTCAGTGATTCGCCGATCGTCTCGGGTGTGAGCAGATGCGCCGTCATGTCGGTGCGGATCCACCCGGGCGACACCGCGTTCACGCGGACGCTCGGTGCGAGCTCGACCGCGAGCGAGCGCATCAGCGCGATGACGCCGCCCTTGCTCGCGGCGTAGTGGCTGTGAGAGGCCTCGCCGCGCTGCCCCGCCGTCGACACGATGAAGATGAGCGAGCCGCCGCGCTCCCTGAGCAGTGGCGCGGTCGCGCGCGCGACGTGAAACGCGCCCGAGAGATTGACCCCGATCATCCGCGCCCAATCCGCGTCGGTCATGGTCTCGATCGCGCCCTCGGTCCAGATGCCGTGGTTCACCACCACGATGTCGAGGCGTCCCATGCGCTCGCGAATCTGCTCCACCATCGCGCCGACGTAGATCGGGTTCATCATGTCGCCGGCCAGCGCGAGCGCCTTACGACCACAGGCTTCGATCGCTGCCATCGTGTCGAGCGCGGGGCGGGCCTGCTTGCGGTAGTGCACCACGACATCGGCGCCGGCTTGAGCGAGAAGCCGCGAGCAGGCGCCTCCGATGCCGCGCGAGCCTCCGGTCACGAGCGCGACCTGCCCGCGAAGATCGATCACCTCGCCTCGCCTTCGGTCGCGCCCGATGTCGCCGCGCCGCGGAAGACGATCTCCGAGCACTGCAGGGTCGGACCTCCCGAGACCGCGTGGAAAGAGATGGTGGCGTCGCAGAGATAGAGCCCCGCCTGCAATGGGCCGAACCGCACCGTGATCGTTCGCGACTGCTCGGGCGCCAGAGGGAAGACCTGATCCTGCGTGCCGATGGAGAACGCTCCGCAACTGTTGCCGGGGTTCGCGATCTGAAAGGTCCACGAGCTGTCGGAGACGTTCGTCACGGAGAAGGTCTTCGAGATGAAGTCGCCGGCGACGATCGATCCGAATTCGAGCGTGTCGGGGTCCGCCACGCAGACGATGCCGTTCCCGCTCGCCGCCAGGTTGGGGCACTCGGGCCCGGTGCCGTTCGCGATCTCGCAGTCCAAGGGGCCGGGTGCGTTCGGGGCAAACGCGATCGTGACCGTGTTCCGGCCGAGCCGCCCGATCGAGTAGTTGCGGCCGTTCAGGATCGAGTAGTCGGTGCAGTTGAAGAGGGCGACGGTGCCGCTCAAGGTGCCGCCGCCGATGTTCTCGATGTCGTAGGCGCGGAGGCCCGCCGTTCCCACCGGCACGTCGCCGAAGTCGAGCGCCGCGGTCGAGAGGCGACAGACCGGCGGACCATCGCCGAGGCCGAGGCAACGAACCGAAAGGCCGCATCCGCCGATCGGAATCTCGCAGTCATAGTCGAGCACCTCCCGCGGTGCGAACTCGACGGAGATCTCGAGCTCCTCGCCGCCGCCAAGGGAATAGCTCTGCGGATTCAAGATGGTGAAGGACTGACAGCTCCCGCCGACCTCGCCAGAGAGGACGCCGCCGCCGGCGTTCCGAATGACGAAGCGCAAGGTGTCTCCGTCGCCGACCGAGACCAAGCCGTAGCTCAGCGTGTCGGGCTCGAGCTCGCAGCGTGCGTCCTCGCTGGTCGAGAGCGCGTTCTCGCCGGAGTAGTCGGAGGTGTCGGCGCCCTCGAAGGCGCGGACACGATAGGTGTAGAGCGTGCTCGGCGCGAGATTCCGATCGGCGTAGCCGCGTTCGCCCCCCTCGATCACCGCGATGGTGGCGAAGTCGCCCGCGTCGTGGCGTTCGAGCAGGAAGCCGTCCGGGTCGGGCGGAGCGAAGGTCCAGCTCAGGGTGATGGTGCGCGGCTCGGGCAGGTTGCTCAGGAGATCGCTCGGCGCCTCGATCGTGGTGGTCGCGCGGATCACGTTGGAAAGGGCCGAGACGTTGCCCGCCTCGTCGCGCGACTTGAGCGCGAAGTAGTAGGTGCCGCGCGGGGCGAGTCCGACGACATCGATCGCCTCTTGGCTGCCCGACTCGCGCGGGGTCGAGGTCTCGATCACGGTCGCGTCGTCGAAGTTGTCGAGGCTGATCGGGCTATCCGCGCGGCGAAGGTCATAGGCCCACGCGGTTCCGAACTGTCCATCATCGCCGGGCGCGGTCCAGGTCAGATGAATCGAGCTGCTGGTCCGTCCGCGCTCGGCCAGAGTACGGATCGCGTTCGGCGCGGTGAGGTCGGGGAGGATGACGTGCGCTCCCTTGTTCAACGGCCCCAGGTTTCCCGCCTCGTCGCGCGCGCGAAGGTTGAAGTAGTACTCGGTCTCTCGCCTGAGCTCTCCGATCCGGACCGAGTCGATCTCGCCCGCGCGGCTCAAGCGCGGAGCGACATCGGCGAGCGTGCCCTGCTCGAAGTTCTCGTCGCTCAGCGCGAAGGTGGCGTATCGAATTTCGTAGCCCGCGACCTGCCCCACGCTTCCGTCGTCCCCTGGCGCGACCCAGCGGAGCAGAACGTCGGTCTCGCCCCGCGCGAGGCCTTCGAGATCCTCGACCGGCCCGGGGTCGGTCCGATCGAGCTGATCGAGGGTGCGGATCTGGAGCACGTTCGAGAGCGGGGAGTCGAGGCCGACATCGTCACGCGAGACGATCGCGAACCAGTAGCTCGTGCCGGCCGCGAGCCCCTGGACGAAGAGGCCTTCCTGCGCGCCGGGCACGTTCGGGTTCTGCGCGTTCGGCACGACCTCGGCCAGCGCGAAGTTCGCGGCGGTGATCTCGCTCCCGCTCATGCGCACGTCGTAGCTCGTGACCGCTTCCTCGCCGCCGTCGGACGGCGCGGTCCAGATCAAGATCGCCGAGCTGTCGGAGACCGACTGCGCCGAGAGGTCCGCGATCGCGTTGGGTGGAGTGGGTGGAGGAAAGCCGACGTCGATGCTCTCGGATCGTGCGCTGAAGTGGAGCCGCGGCAGCAACGCACTCACGCGGTAGCGGGCGCTGAAGGGCGCTCCGGCCGATCCCGCCAGGCCGCGCAGGCTCGGCGGAAAGGCGAAAGTGGTGTCGAGTCCCGCGACACGGAAGCTGTGCATTCCCGACGTTCCGGTCGACTCGGAGAGCGCGTATCCCACCGCGCCTTCGACCGCGGTCCAGGCGAGCCGATAGTGACTGGGGTCGGACTCGACTTGCGTCAGGTCCGGAACGACATCGTCGAGCTCGATCGCGAGGTCACGCGATTCGCCTGACTCGATCCCGAAGAGCGCCCCCGATCCGAAGTAGATGGTTCCGAATCCGGTTCTTCCTCCGGTGCGATGGTGCCGGCCCCAAACCTCCACATCCACCAAGATGCCGTCGGCGGGAGGAACCGCGAGGGCGATCGAGTAGCGCGTCTCGCCGGGCTCGATGTCATCTTGCGCGAAGGCGACCTGGGTCGGCTCGGCTCCCGCGCGAAGCTCGAAGGCGATCGCGCGCACGCGGGTGATCTCGTCGCCTCCGCCACGACGGGCCGTTCCCTCAGGAAAGTGGAGCGTGACGTGGAGGGACGCGTCGTCGTCGGCGCGCTGCCTCTTCTCCTCGCCGCACGCCCACACGATCACCAGCAGAAGCGCGACCGAGAGGCCGCTCCACCATCTCGCGCGCGTCGTTGGGCTCACCGCGCCGACTCCAGCTTCGTTCGAGTGAGCCCGGTGCAGGCGCCTGAGGGCAGCGGTGGGTCGGGCGTGAGCGTGTTGATCACCGTCACCTCGCCGCTGCGGCCGTCGATCGTGAAGACGTTCCACCACCAGAACTCCTGCGCTCCGCTCGAAGGCACCGTGATCGTCTGGGAAGTGCCGTCCGCACGACAGATCCTGACCTCGGCGCCGGAGGTGGAGAGCGTCCCCGTCCCCGAGGACTCGCAGTAGTGCTGAACCGCGAAGGTGTAGGTGCCCGGCAGGTTCTCGTGGATCGAGATCCCTTCCGGTCCGAAGCCGTTCGTCTGGTCTCGATCGAGCGTGGCGAACGGGAAGGTGGTCACGGAGCCGGGCTGCGCGAAGTAGACGTCGTAGACCGAGTCGACGCCGGCCGGCACCCAGAGGTGCGCGTCGAGGTCCGGCGGATTCGCCGACCAATTGAGCGTGATCGTGGTCCAGATCGAGCCCTCGCACTGCGCGGAAAGGAGCCCGCGATCGACGCCGTTGAGCTCCTCGAGCGTGAAGCACCCTTCGCTCGGATCGAGGAGATCGCCGCATCCAGGGCGATAGACCGAGAGGAAGTACTGGCCGAACGCGGCGGGCGGAAGGACGAAGCGACCATCGGCGCCGGTGTAGGTGAAGAGCCCGGTGTCGTCCCCTCCGCAGCTCATCAGCTTGACCAGCGCGCAGCTCACCGCCTGCTCGCTCGCGTCGATCAAGCTTCCGGAGACGACGCCGCGAGGCGGAGCGACCTCGACGTTGATGCTCTCGGAGTACGCGCTGACGCGCGCGTTCGCCAGCTCGGCGCGCACGCGCAGGCTGGCCGAGGTGATCCCGAGCTGCCCCAGGTTCGCGCCGTTGGTGGAAAGCACATGGTCGCGCGCCGCGTCCGTCGTGATCTCGACCAGTCGATACTGCGTCGCTCCCGGCACGAGCGGCCACGCGATCGTCCCGCCTCTTCGATCGATGATCGGCCGCGGAACTACCTCATCGAGAACCACCACGACCGACTCGGGCACATCGGTCGAGAGCTCGGAGGCGTAGCCCTGTCCGTAGAAGAGGAGCCCGTTCTCCGAGGTCTTGCCGTTCTCGGTTCGCTCTCCGGTCACATCGACGTCGACCACGTAATAGGTGGCGACGGGCACGGAGAGCTCGAGCCGAAAGTGGCTTTCGCCGCGCGGGATCTCGTGCGCCGCGCAGTAGGGCACATGTACGCCGCCATCGCCGGTCTCGGTCGCGCATGCGCCCACGTCGGAGTAATCGAAGATGACATTGCGCCCGCCGGCCGCGCGCACCGACCCGTCATCGGCGGCATCGCGCAGGCGAAGGGTCACGGCGAGCCGCGCATCCTGCGCGCTTTGGGTCGGCGCGCGATCGTCCGAGCATCCACCGAGGAGGCTCAAGGTTACGATCGTGGCGAGCGCCGCCGAGAGCGCCGCCGTGCGCCGCCCTTGAGGTCGCCGCATCAATTCGCGCTCCGAAGCGTGAGTCCGAGCGAGGCGGAGAATCCGCTGAGGTCGACCTTGGCGCGGCCGATCTCCTTGTCTTCATCGATCGAGCCGGTCAGGTACTCGCCCGCGAGCCGCAAGCCGCCGCTCTTTCCGAAGAGGATCGAGAGCACCGGCCCACCGCCCACGATCGAACCATTGAGCGCGGTTTCGTCGCTGTCGGTGAAGCTCTGCGCTTCGCCCATCAGGCC
>CAZZAH010000237.1:0-6862 GCA_964652115.1 uncultured bacterium
CTCGGGCTGCGTCAGGTTGTAGATCCCGGCCGCGCCGCAGCACCAGTCCGACTCCACCAGCTCGAGCAGCTCGAGGCGAGGGACGCGGCGAAGAAGCGCGCGCGGCGCCTCCGCGATCTTCTGCGCGTGGAGCAGATGGCAAGGCTCGTCGAAGACCGCGCGGACCTTGCGCGCGGGTGGGCTCGATCCGGTGAACGAAAGCCCCTCGATCTCGTGCAGGAAGAGCGAGAGGTCGACGAACCGCGGTCGTCCCTCGGGCCGAGAGAGATGCGCGCCGCAGCCGGCCGAGTTCACCACCACGGTCTCGAGCCACGAGAAGGCGTAGTCGTTGGCTTTGCGCAGGCGCTCGGCCGCCGCGAGGTCGCCGTTGTGCGCGTGGAGCGCCCCACAACAGCCTTGATCCGCCGGAGTCTTCACCGTGAACCCGCTCCGCGAGAGCACGCGCGCCGTCGCGCGGTGAACGTCGCCCTGAAGCTGATCCATCACGCAGCCGAGGAAGAGGCCGACCTCGCCTCGCGCCTTGCCTTCGCCCGGGAGCACGGCGGGCATGCGAGAGAGGTAGCTCGCGCCTCTCGGGCGCGGCGCGAACGCGAGGAGCCGCCGCCACCGCACCGGCACCGCCCGCCTCCACCGCCCGCGCGACAATCCGCTCGCGTGAAGCACGAACAGCCCGAGGCGCATCAGCCCAAGGACCCGGCGATGGGGGAGGACCCGGTCCATGGCGACGCTCCGCAGCAGCCGCGCCATCTTGCCGCGCGTTCGATGCGGCTCGAGCGCGGCGCGCGCTCCTTCGATGATGGCTCCGTAGCGCACGCCGGACGGGCACGCGGTCTCGCAGGCGCGGCAATCGAGGCAGCGATCGAGATGGCGGAGCACGGTCGGTGTCGGGTCGATCCGCTGCTCGGCCATCGCGCGAATGAGGTAGATGCGGCCGCGCGGCGAGTCCATCTCGGTGCCGAGGAGGGCGTGGGTCGGGCAGCTTGGTAGACAGAGTCCGCAGTGGACGCATTCGCTGATCCAGGGCTTGAGCTCGCGCAGCGGCTCTACCCAAGGCTTATGCGGCATCGATCGACTCCGCCGCGATCGGCAGCGGCGGGAACATGCCCGCGGGATCGAGCGCGCGCTTGATCTCCGCGCTCACGCGGCGAAGCACGGGATGCGCCACCGGCGGCGCCGCGTCGAGGGCTATGGTGCCGGGCCCCGACTCGACCGCGACCCAACCGTCGACCGATCGCGCGAGCTCGCGTGCTTCGCCGAGGAATCGAGGCGCCTCGGCCACCCTGAACCACTCGAGTCGAGCGACGCCGCATCCGAGCTCGCAACGGATCACATCCGGGACGTGCTCCATCCGACCCGCGTTACGGCAGAGCTCGCCCTCGGCGTCAGGGGCATGCTCGACTCGCACGACCAGCGACGAATCGCCGGCGCTCGACCACGTCGTCAGCGCCTGCGCGGCCGAGCTCGACTCGCCGATCGCCAGAGTCTCTTCCACGCGCGATCGCACGCTCTCCTCATTCGCGATCGTTGCGGCGCGCGCCGCGTCCGTGTCGATCAGGTTCCTCGCGCCTTCGAAGACGAGGGCCATGATCACGTCCTCTTCCTCCGCTTGCCGAAGGAGCGACGCGCTCAACGTGCTGCAGAGGACGCGAACCTGCCGTGCGATCGCGATGGCCGCCTCGCTGGTCAACCCGTGGATCTCGATCGCCCTCGCTGCTTCGGGCATCGGATCGAGCTTGAGGCTCGCCTCGACCAGGATGCCGAGCGAGCCCCACGCGCCGAGGTAGAGCTTCGAGAGGTCGTAGCCGCTCACGTTCTTCACCACCGAGCCGCCGGAGTGAACGACCGCGCCGTCGAAGCGGACGATCGTCGTGCCGATCACCCAATCGCGCGCGCGACCGAAGCGAAGCGCGCGTGGGCTTCGTCGATCGCTGGAGAGCGTTCCGCCCAAGGTCGAGTCGCCGACCGGCGCCACCGGCCAGCGTTGGGCTCTCTCTGCCAGCGCACGTTCGAGGTCGACCATTCGCGTCCCCGCTTGCACGCGCGCGACGAGGTCGGCGTGTCGATGCTCGACGATTCCGGCGAGGCCGGAGAGGTCGATCTCCAGATCCGGCGTCCACCCGGTTCGAAGGAGATGCGTCGCTCGCGAGGTGCCGCCGCCGATCGGGGCCACGCGCCACCCGCGTTCCGCCGCGCGACGAACGAGCGCGGAGACCTCGTCCACCGTCGACGGGCACACGCGCTCGATCACAGCCATCCGCGCACCTGCGGCGGCATCTTCGCTTCCGCGCGCTTTCCGGTCGGGAAGATCTTGCCGGGATTGCAGCGTTCCAGCGGATCGAAGGCCCGCCGCACGCGCCGCATCTGATCGAGGTCCTCCGGGGAGAAGCAATGCGGCATCAGCTCGCGCTTCTCGATCCCGATGCCGTGCTCGCCGCTGAGGGCGCCGCCCAGCTCGAGGCACATGCGGAGGATCGCCTCGCCGGCCTGATGCACGCGCTCGATCGCGCCCGACTCGGCGGGATCGAAGAGGATCAGCGGATGCATGTTGCCGTCACCCGCGTGGCAGACGTTCGCGATGCGGAGGTCGAATCGCGCCGCCACCTCGCCGATCCGACGGATTGCCTCGGGCACGCGCGCACGTGGGACGACGCCATCCAACGTGTAGTACGCCGGGGCAAGCTTGCCGAGCGCGCCCAGCGCCTGTTTGCGCCCCTTCCAGAGCAGCCGTCGCTCCGCTTCGCTCGCCGCGCGCCGCACCTCGCGCGCACCGTGCTCGCGACAGAGCTCGGCCACCGCTTCGTCACTTGCCGCGAGCTCGAGCGGATCGCCTTCGAGCTCGATCAGGAGCACCGCATCGGCATCGAGCGGATAGCCGACCTTGAGGAATGACTCCACCGCGAGGATGCCGATCCGGTCGATCAGCTCGAGCGCTGCCGGCACCACCCCCGCGGCGATGATCGCGCTCACCGTCTCGCACGCATGGTCGAGCGAGGAGTAGACCGCAAGGAAGGTCGTGACCGCACGTGGGAGCGGCGTGAGGCGCAGCGTGATCTCGCTCACGATGCCTAAGGTGCCCTCGCTCCCCACGATCACTCCCGTGAGATCGAGGCCGGGGGCGGAGCCGAAGCTCGAGCCGGTGCGGAGGATCTCGCCGTCGGCCAGCACCATCTCGAGGCCGAGCACGTGATTCGTGGTCACGCCGTACTTGAGCGTGTGCGGGCCGCCGCTGTTCTCGGCCACATTGCCGCCGAGGCTGCACGCGCCCTGGCTCGATGGATCGGGTGCATAGCAGAAGCCGCGGCCCTCGACCGCGCGTGTGAGCTGCGCGTTGATCACTCCCGGCTGCACCACCGCGATCCGGTTCTCGTAGTCGATCGAGAGGATCCGGTTGAGTCGAGTAAGCGCGATGACCACGCCGCCCTCGACCGCGACCACGCCGCCGGAGAGCCCCGTGCCGGTCCCGCGCGCGAGGAAGGGAACGTCGAAGTGCTTGCAGATGCGGATCGCCGACTGGATCTCCGCGGTCGAGTTGGGCAGCACGATCGCCTCAGGCAGGGAACGCTCGAGGGTATGCCCGTCGCACTCATAGGTAACAAGGTCTTCGAATTCGGTCAGGAGCCTCTCGCGATCGAAGACCACGCGCAGCGCGGCGAGGAGAGGCTCGTTCCGCCTCACGAACCGGCGGCGCGGTAGTTCTGGATCGCGGCCTGCGTGCCGCCGCTGCGCGTGTTGACGCCGAGTCGATGCAGCGATTGCTCGAGGGCGGCGAGCAGAGCGAGTACGTGCTGACTGGTGCTCGAGGCGCCCATGAGGCCGATGCGCCAGATCTTGCCGCGAAGCGGACCCAGCCCCGCGCCGATCTCGATCGCATGTTGCTGCAGCAGCTCGCGCCGCACCGCCGCCTCATCCACTCCCTCGGGCACCTCGACCGCGTGGAGCACCGGAAGATGATGCTCCGGCGCTCCGAGGAGCGAGAGCCCCAGCGCCGAGAGCCCGAGCACGAGCGATCGATGGTTCTTCTCATGCCGGGCGAATCGCGCCGAAAGGCCTTCCTCGTCGATCAGCTCGAGCCCTTCGGCCAGTGCATAGAATAGCGACGCAGGCGCGGTGTGGTGATAGACCCGCTCCTCACTCCAGTAGCGCGAGAGCAGAGCGAGGTCGAGATAGAAGGAGTGCGGCTTGGTCTTCCGCGCGAGCACGCGCTCCATCGCGCGAGCGCTAAAGGTCACCGGCGAGAGCCCAGGCGGGCATCCGAGGCACTTCTGTGTGCAGCTATACGCCGCGTCGATGCCCCAACGATCGACCTCGACCGGAAGCCCGCCGAGCGAGGTCACGCAATCGAGGATCGTCAGAGCGCCGACCTCGCGAGCCGCGGCGAAGATCTCCTCCACCGATTGAAGTACGCCGGTCGAGGTCTCCGCGTGAACCATCGCCACCGCGCGAGGTTTTGCCTTCCGAATCGCGGCCACCGCGCGCTCGATCGGAATCGACTCGCCCCATGGAACCTCGAGCTTGTGGACCTGCGCGCCATGCCGCTCGGCCACCTCGACCATTCGCTGGCCGAAGTAACCGGCGACCCCGATCAGCACGCTCTCGCCGGGCTCGAGCAGGTTCGCGAAGCAGGCCTCCATCCCGGAGGTGCCGGTGCCGGGAAGCGCGAGCGTGACCGGGTTGCTGGTTTGATAAACGGAGCGAAGGCCGACTTGTACATGGTCCATGAGGGCGAGGAATTGAGGGTCGAGGTGGCCGACGACGGGATGGGCCATCGCTCGGAGCACTCGCTCCGGCACGTCGCTCGGGCCTGGCCCGAGGAGGGTCCGCTTGTCAGGCAATGATCGAGGGGCCATAGTTTCCTCGCGCGGCAAAGCTAGCAGAGCGGGTTGACGGCGGCAACGAGTGTCCGCGTCGGGGCAGGAACCGTCGGAGCGCGCCTCGTGTACTCCGCCACGCCGCAGCCCAAGAGGTCCCAGCTTGAAGCTTGCCCGGAAGATCATTCTCGCGCTTCTCCTCCTGATCGCGATCGTGCTTTGCGCGCATGCCGCGGTGTGGCTCAACCGCGAGGTCTCGCTCTACGAGAGCGACATGAAGCGGGATCAGCGTCTGATCGGCCAGACGGTGGCCACCGTGATGCAAGGCGCCTATGCCGCCGGCGGATGGCTCCGGGCGGAGGAGGTGCTGGTCACCGCGAACCTCGCTGCCGAGCACGTGCGCCTGAGGCTCCTGCGCGGTCCAGCGCTTGTTTCGAGCATCCCGGCCGAATCCCTGACCACACTCGAGCGAGGCGAAGTCTTCGTCGAAGCCGACCACGCGAGTCGCCCCGGCGGGCTTCGCACCCTGGTGCCGATCACGATCCCCGGCGAACCGCAGGCGGCGATCGAGGTCTCCGAGCTCTTCGACGAGGAGCGCGGGTTCATTCGAGGCACGCTGTATCACGTGTTCGCCATCACCGCGGTGCTCGCGATCGGCGCAGCCCTGCTCACCTCCTTCATCGGAATCGTCTTCATCGGGCGGCCGATGCGTCTCCTGGTCGAACAGGCGAGACGGGTCGGCGCGGGCGACGTGCGCAGTCGGCTCGAGGTCCGCCACGACGACGAGATCGGTGACCTGGCGCGCGAGATGAACCTGATGTGCGATCAGCTCGAGCTCGCGCACGACACCTTAGCGCGAGAGACGAACGCGAAGATCCAGGCGCTCGAGCAGCTCCGTCACGCCGATCGGCTGGCCGCGGTCGGGACGATGGCTTCGGGCATCGCTCACGAGCTGGGCTCGCCGCTCAACGTGGTGTCTGGCCGCGCGAAGCTGATCGAGACCGGCGTCGTTCCTCCGGCCGAGGTCGGCGACAGCGCCCGCATCATCCGTGAGCAATCGGAGCGCATCGCCCGCATCATCCGTCAGCTCCTCGATTTTTCACGCAGGAGCGAACCGGAGCGCGGCCTGCTCGACCTGAGGCCGATCGTGCGGCAGGCGGTGGGGCTCCTTCAGTCCTTTGCCGAGAAGCGGCGCGCGCGAGTCGAGGTCGAGTTGCCGGAGGAGGGGGTCTGGGTCAACGCCGATGGCGCGCAGGTCCATCAGGTGCTGACCAATCTGCTGCTCAACGGCATTCAGGCGATGCCTAAGGGAGGAGTCCTGACCGTTCGTGTGGTGTCGGCGTCGATGCGGGCTCCGGCCGATCTCGGTGGCGGCACGCGCGATTGCGCCGTGCTCGAGATCGCGGATGAAGGAGAAGGCATCGCGCCCGAAGCGCTGCCTCGCATCTTCGATCCATTCTTCACCACCAAGGGTGTGGGCGAGGGAACGGGGCTCGGGCTCTCGGTCAGCTACGGCATCGTGCGCGAGCACGAAGGATGGATCTTGGTCGAGAGCGAGCTTGGTCGCGGCACCACGTTTCGCGTCTGCTTGCCGCTCGGGGAGGGGCTATGCGCGGTCGCGTCCTGATCGTCGAAGATGACCGTGAGCTCGGCGCTCTCCTGGAGCTCGGCCTTCGCGCCGCCGGATTTCGGATCGAGTGGCGCGACGCGGCGGAACCAGCGCTTCAGGCGATGCGCGAGGAGCCCTTCGACGTCGTCGTGACCGACGTCCACCTGCGCGACTCCAACGGACTCGACCTCTGCTCCATCCTCACCCGCGAATGGCCATCACTTCCCGTCCTCATCATCACCGCCTTCGGCAGCATGGAGGCGGCCATCTCCGCCATTCGCGCGGGCGCGCACGACTTTCTCCTGAAGCCGTTCGACCTCGACGCGCTGGCCGAGGCGCTCGATCGCGCGGTCGGCCGTCGGCGGTTCGAAGCACGTCGCTTGCGGCCCGCCTTCGAAGCGGGCGACGGCTTCGGGCTCCTCGTCGGCGCGTCGCCGCGGATGCG
>CAZZAH010000238.1:0-6853 GCA_964652115.1 uncultured bacterium
TCACCCAGGGCGAGAACCCCGAGTCGGGCACGACCGAGCTCGAGTCGGTCGACGCCACGTCAGGTGGACGACTCCAGATTTGGGGCGCGGTGCTGACCATCGTCGCGCAGAAGCCGCTGCTTGGGGTCGGTCTCTACCGCTTGGCGCAGACGGTGGAGGAGTCGATCGGCCGCTACAAGGTGGCCCACAATCTCTACCTCGAGCTATTGGGGGAATCGGGCATTCCGTGCCTGCTGATCTTTCTCTTCTGGATGTGGCGCTGCGTGAAGGGCGGGAACGAGCTCTCTAGATTCGGCGGCTTCTCGGGCGGCCTCGGGTCGGCCTACGTCTATGCGGTGGTCGCGCTCTTGGTGGCGAACTTCTTCGGCCAACGTCTCTCGCACTTCAGCGTGAGCGGAGCCTTCTCCTACCTCACCGCCCTCGTCGTGCGTGCGCACCAGCTCGAGTCGGATGCGGCGGCGATGCGCGCGCGGGTCGAGTCGGCGGCCGGATGAAGATTCTCTACCTGACCCAGTACTTCAACCTGCCGGACCAAGCGGGGGGGAGCAGGCACTACCAGTTCGCGCGGGCCTGGGCGCGCGCGGGACACGACGTCACGATCCTCTGCGGCCACGTCAACTACAAGACGGGCGAGGTGGTGCCGACCGAACGCGGCAAGAGCTACTCGATCGAAGAACACCCCGACGGATTCAAGATCTGCCGACTGTGGGTCTACCACCGATTTCAACGCAGCTTTCGGAAGCGCCTCCTCTACTTCGCGACCTACGCTGCGCATGCCGCGCTTCTCGGCGCGAGCTTCCCTCGGCCCGATGTGGTCTTCGCCTCGAGCACGCCACTGACCGTGGGCCTGCCCGGATTGGCGCTCGCGCGGCGCTTTCGCGTCCCCTTCGTCTTCGAGTGCCGTGATCTCTGGCCGGAGGCGGCGGTGGCGGCGGGTGTGATGAAGAACCCTCGCTTCATTCGCGGGGCGACGCGGCTCGCGCGCTATCTCTATCGCCACGCCGATCGCATCGTGACCGTCACGCGGCGGATGAAGGACGGCATCCTCGTCCACGGCGTCGCGGACGAGAAGGTGACGCTGGTGCCGAACGGCGTCGACGACTGGATGGACCCGGATCACTTTCGCGATCGAAATCCCCTCGCTGCTTTCAAGGGCAAGAAAGTCTGCCTCTACGTCGGCGCGCATGGGGTGTGGAACTACCTCGGCACGATCGTCGAGGCGGCGGAGCTTCTGCGCGCGCGGAAGGACATCGCCTGGGTCTTCATCGGCGACGGCGACCACAAGAAGGTGCTCCACGCGCGCGCGACGGAGCTCGGCCTCGAGAACGTTCACTTCCTGCCGGCGATGCCGAAGGACGATGCCTTCGCCGCGATGGTGCATGCCAACCTCGGGCTCATCACTTCCAGCGGGACCGCGCACTACCAGCAGATCCTGCCGAACAAGATCTTCGACTACCCGGCGGCCGAGCTGCCGATGGTGGTAGCGGCGGCGGCGGGCGAGATGGCCGACATGATCGAGCAGTCGGGCGGAGGCTGGATCTGTCCGCCGGAGGACCCTCGTGCCCTCGCCGACACGATCGAGCGAGCGCTCGCCTTGCCGGCGGAGGAACGACGACGCGTGGCGCAGGCCGGCCGTCGATTCGTGCTCGCCGAGTACTACCGTCCGCGGCTCGCGCAACGAGTGCTCGATGTCTTCGCCGACGCCATGCGCGCGCGAGGCGGGCCTTCGATGCGCTTGCGTGGAGCTTCGCTGTGAAAGTGTTCAGTCGCCGAGGCGGCTCTCTCGGTTCTCACCTTGAAAACAGTCCTGACCGGGATCCGCCTCGGCGAACGTCCTTCGGGGAGTGGGCGCATGCATGATCGAGTGGAACGCGTGGTCGGAAGGGTGCTCAAGCGGACCTTGAGCTTGGAGCGGGACGGCGCCGCGCCGCTCCGCGACCTCGGCCTGGCATCGCTTCGCATGATTCAGCTCATCGGTGAGCTGGAGCAGGAGTTCGACCTCAGGATCGAGGACGACGAGGTCGACCCCGAGAACTTCGACACGTTGGCCGCGCTCTGCGCCTTCGTCGAACGAAAGCAAGGCGATCAGAAATGAGCCGAACCCCAGGCTCTTCGAACGGACCGATCGTGATCCTGGGGGCGGGGGGCCACGGGCGCGGCGTGCTCGAGATCTTGCGCGCTGCGGCCGAGCGCGACGGGTCGAAATGCCCGGTGCTCGGCTTTCTGGATGACCGAGCCGAACTGTTCGGGGGAAACTGCGCCGGATTGCCGATTCTGGGACGGATAGAGGAGGCAGAGCGGTTCGACGGCCAGGGCGCGTCATTCCTGATGGGCGTCGGTGATCCGCTCGTGCGGCGCGCGCTGGTCACGAAGCTGGGAGAGCTTCCCTATGCCGGCGCGGTCCACCCGAGCGCGGTGCTCTACGGCGATGTCGAGTACGGAGCGGGTGCGGTGATCGCGGCCGGCGTCGTGGTCGCCGCCGCGACGCGCTTGGGGGCGCACAGCCTGCTCAACCTGAACGCCACTGTCGGTCACGACTGTGTGCTCGAGGACTTCGCCACCGTCGGTCCGGGCGCCAACCTCGGCGGCTTCGTGACCATGGGCGAGGCGGCGTTCGTCGGCTTGAACGCGACGGTAGTGCCGGGAAGGCGCATCGGCGCACGCGCGCGCGTCGGCCCGGGCTCGGTCCTGCTCGAAGATCTGAAAGAAGAGCGGATCGCCTTTGGCGTACCGGCGCGGGTCGTGGATCGGGTGAGGAAGACCGAATAGGGCCGGACGATGCGGCGCGAGCACGGCCCCGGATGGAAGGGACACTCGGCTGGGACCTCCGCAGGGATGCTCAGCCGGGACTTCAAGGAGGAGAGTGCGGTGTTGAAGAGACGAGCATGGAGGGCGGCGGCGCGGTTACGTCCCGCCGGGTGGGCGTTCCTCGCCATCCAATGGACTTGGGCGATCGCCACGATTTCGCTTCCGCCGGCCGTACTCGGGCAGAGCTCCCCGGTCCCCGACGTGACCGTACCCCCGACTCCCGCGCTCTCCGTGCGCTCCACTCCTTCGGGCGCGACCGTTTTGCTCCACGGCCCCTACGAGCTGATCGGAATGACACCGTGGGTGCTCAGTCGCGACCTGACCGGCGTCTACCGAGTCGAGGTAAGGAAGCCGGGCTACGAGCCCTGGACCGGCGAGGTCGTGATCGCACCGGGAGCGGGCGCCTCGCTCGACGTCGACCTCAACAAGAAAAGCCGCATCAAGGCCTTCGCGCGAAGTGTCATCATTCCGGGTTGGGGACAGACGTACACCGGTAACCAGAACAGGGGACGTACCTTCCTCGCGGCCGAGGTCCTAGCCCTCGGTGGGTTCATCTGGATGAATGAGCTCTACCAGAACGAGGTCGACGACTTCGACGCGGCGGCCGACGCGTACCTCTCGGCCCACCGGCAGGAGGATCTCCCCGCCCTTCGAAGAGCGCTGCAGAAGGCGAATCGTGACGCGGACCGAGCCTACGACCGGAGACAGATCCTGGTCGCGGCGGCGGTGGGCGTCTATGCGATCTCGGCGCTCGACGCGCTCTTCTTCTCCCCGATGGGAGGCCCCTCCGAGTCGGATGGCGCGGAGCGGGTCATCGACGGCTCATCCCACGAGTCGGGGCGCTTGGCGCTCGACACGCGGATCGAACCGGGGGAGCAAGCGCGGCTCGGCCTGAGCCTGAAGTGGTAGGGAGGCGACCATGCACACAACGAGAAAAGAGATGGAGCTCATGACGCATCGCCTCGCGCGCCTCGGCGCCATTGCACTCTTCTGCTTGAGCGGCCTGGCCGGCTGCAGCAAGGACCATGACCTCGACAAGTCGAAGAACCCGATCGACCCTTACTACAGCGGCGTGAACGCGCCGGTGCCGAGCGGGCTTTCGGCGCAGGTCAGCAGCCGGAAGATCATCCTCTCTTGGGAGCTCTCCGACTCGACGCGCGCGTCGTCGGTCACGAAGTATCGGATCTATCGCCGCTTCGGAAGCGGCGAGGCCGAGCTGGCCGATTCGAGCGCGAGCTCACCGGCCGAGGTGAGGGGTCTCGTGAACAACCAGCTCTATCGGTTCAGCGTCGCGTCGGTTCTCTCGAACGGACTCGAGAGCAAGCGCTCGGACGAGATCTCGGCCACCGCCGCGGTCTTCGGGCTTCTGATCGAGGACGGCCGCGAGCGGACCGGTGATCCCTCGGTCGCGCTGACCTTCGAGGCACCGGTCGGGACCACCGGGCTGCAGATCGCGAACTCGAACAGCTTCGCCGGAGTCGCGGTGCAGCCCTTCGCCGGATCGCGCGTTTGGCAGCTCCCTCCTGGCGACGGGATCAAGTCGGTCTGGGCTCGCTTTCTCGATCCGGAGGGAAACCCATCCGATCCGGTGACCGATGACATCACCCTCGACACGCGAGCGGAAATCCAGAGCCTGACCTTTACGCCCTCGACCGCGCAGCCGGGCCAGACGATTCACTTCTCGCTCGCGACCGGGGAAGCGCACGGCGCCGCTTCGGTCGAGCTGGGCGACAATCAGAAGACGCTCAACCTCGGCGATGCCGGCACGGCCGGAGACCGCGTGGCGAACGACGGCACCTACGAGCTCGATTACGTGGTGGAGGAGAACCTCGAGCTTCTGGAAGGCATCGTCACCGGACGCTTCAGCGACGACGTCGGCAATGATGCCGCCGAGCGGGTGGCGGCGGCGCGGCTCACCGTCCATCGCAATCCCACCGCGGTGGTGCTCGATCCGCTGATCTCGCCCTCGCCCGAAGAGCTGCTCCTGACCTGGTCGCAGGCGGCCGATGCCGATCGCTTCCAGGCCTATCGCGTCTATCGCTCCGAGGCGCCGGGCGTCGACACCAGCCGCACGCGCAGCCAGGTCGACGAGATCACGAGCCGAACCAACACCACCTTCACCGACAGCGGGCTCGATCCGGAGAAGACCTACTACTATCGCGTCGCGGTGGTCGATCCCTTCGGCAATCAGGTCTCGAGCAACGAGCGCTCTGGCCGGCCGCAAGCGAATCAGGCGCCCGATCCGGTCACGTTGAACCCGCCCTTCAGCATCACCGAGAACGCGATCTCGCTGAGCTGGACGCGGAGCTCGGCGACCGACTTCGCCTCCTATCGCCTCTACCGCGCCAAGCAATCGAACGTCGATTCCGATCCGGAGCGGCGACTGCTCTCGACCATCGACGGCGCGGCCAACACCACCTTCGATGATCGCAACGAGGTGGAGGAAAACCGCACTTACTACTACCGCGTCGACGTCGTCGATCAGCTGGGCGCGGTGGGGAAGAGCAACGTGGTCAGCGCGACCACGCTGGATAAGCTGCCGGGCGCGGTGACCCTCGATGACGCCGGAAGCGTGGGAGAGACCGCGCTCCTCCTGAGCTGGTCGCGGAACGAGGATCGCGACTTCGCCCGTTACGACGTCAGGCGCGCGCTCTCGGCCGGCGTGGGACCCGCCTCCCCGCTACTGGTGAGCTTGACCAGCGCGGAGGCGACGAGCTACCTCGACACCGGCCTGATCGAGAACACCGAGTACTACTATCGCGTCTTCGTGGTCGACCGCGGAGGAAACGCCGTCGGCTCGAACGAGCTCAACCAGAAGACGAGCAACGCCGACCCCGTCGCGGTCACGCTCAACACGCCGACCGAGGTAACGGGTGCCCAAACACCGAGCGTCGCCCTTACCTGGACGCAGTCGACCGCGCATGACTTCGAGTCGTACAACCTCTTCCGCGACACCGCGCCCTCGGTGAGCGAGAGCGCCACCCCGGTGCGGACGATCGACGCCGCCGCCACACTCAACTTCACCGACACCGGGCTCGACGACAACACGCGCTATTACTATCGGATCTTCGTGCACGACGACGCGAACGGGTCGACCGGTTCGAACGAGCAATCGATCGTGACCACGAATCGCCCGCCGCGTCCGGTCACTCTGACCGTGAGCGGAACCACGACCCGAAGCATCAGCCTGAGCTGGACCCAGAACACGAACCCTGACTTCTCCGAGTACCGGCTGCTTCAGGGGACGAACAGCACGAGCTTCCCGACGATCGTGGCGTCGTTCACGCAGCCCGAGCAGACGTCGCACACCGTCTTCGTGTCGGAGGGAGATTCGACCGTCTACTTCTTCAAGGTCGAGGTCTACGACCAGTCGATCAACTCCACCCAGCGGCTCAAGACCGACTCCAACATCGTGAGCTCGCGCACGACCCCCTAGACCCGAGTGGTCGAAGAGACACGTGTCGCTGCCGCAAGAGAGAAGGGCCCGCACCGAGCGATCGTCGGTGCGGGCCCTTCTTGTTCGATGTCGCGTCGGATCGAATCCGCCGCGGTCCCCGGCTTCCCGGGCTAGTTCTTCTTCGGCTCGTTCGGCCCCGGTTCGATCAGGTTGCCCTCGAGCTCGCGGCGCGCCATGTCGGCCGCGCGATCGAAGTAGGTCAGCGCCTCCTGCAGGGCGGGATCGCCTTCGATCAGTATCTGATAGCGCTCGTTGTCACCCCACACGTTCCGCGAGATCTCGGCCTTCACGTCCCGCTCGATGCGATCGGCTTGGAGCAGCAACGAGTCGGGCGCGACCTCGATCTTGTGCTCCTTCACGAAGCGGGCGAACTCGGCGTGGTCTCCGTCGCTCATCTTGAAGGCGCTCTTCCAGGCGGGGAAGTCCTGGTTGGAGATCTTGTTCTCGACCACGTAGTGGTTCGCGTAGTCGAAGAAGGCGCGGCCTCGCGCGAGCTTGTCCTCGGTCAGGGTGCCGAGGTAGCGCTTCTTGATGCGGATGTCGGGCGTGACGCCGCCGCCGCCGTAGACGGTGCGCTTGCCCGCGGTG
>CAZZAH010000239.1:0-1154 GCA_964652115.1 uncultured bacterium
TGCCGGTCTTGAAGGGAGTTCGATCGAAGCGCGCGAACGCCCCCTCGACGAAGGGGTCTACCGGTAAGGGCAGCAGCGGCAGCAAAGCGAGTGGTACCGGCAAGGGGAGCGGTGCCGCCAAAGCGAAGCGCTCCGACCCGCGATCGACTGGGCGGAGGCCCGCGCCCAAGCGGACTTCACCCCGTCCCTCGACCGACGGCGTGAGCGGCAGCGCGCGCCGAAAGGGCGAGCGGGCGGCCATCGGCAGGGCGAAGGCGGCGAGGTCCGCGGCAGCGAAGCCAGCGGCGGTAAAATCACCCGCGGGGAAACCCGCGAAGCCCTCGAGCAGAAGGTCGGCGCCCCATAGCTCCTCTGCGCAGAGATCCGCTCCGGCGAAGCTCTCGGGTTTGGGCGCGAACGCCAAGGCGCAACCGAAGCCGGTTGCCGGCAAGCCAAGCTCAGCGAGCTCAGCGAAGACCCCGGCGGTGAGGCCGGAAGCGGTCAGCAAGGTGAAGGCGCCGAGCTCGGTGAAGAGCATGCCCACGAAGCGCGCGCAGGTGATCGAGACCCCTCGACCCGCAGGGCGACCGGTGTCCCGGCCTCCGCTGCCGTCCCCGCGACCCGCTGCGCCGGCTGAGGTGAAGACGCCGCCCAAGCGCGAGGTCAAGGTCCAGCCGTTGTCGAAGAAGGACCTCGAGTTCTTTGATCAGCTTCTGCGCGCGGAGCTCGAGCGACTGGCGAGCGATCTCGGCAAGCTCGAGAGCAGTGTGCTCAAGCGGACGCAGCGCGACGCCTCGGGCGATCTCTCCGCCTACTCCATTCACATGGCCGACCTCGGCACCGACGCAATGGAGCGCGAGAAGGACCTCCACTTCGCCTCGGCGGAGGGACGTCGCGTGAGCCAAGTGCTCGAAGCGCTCAACAAGGTCGCGCAGGGCACCTTCGGCATCTGCGACTCCTGCGGTGGTCCCATCGGACGGAAGCGGCTCGAAGCGGTGCCTCAAGCCGCGTTTTGTCTTTCCTGCCAGGAGAAATTGGAGCGAAGCTCCTGATCTCGAACGCCGCGCTGCGGCACCTTGTGCGCTCTCTGCGTCTACGCTCACGGATCGGATGTGCCCGGTGATCGAGTGGATCGTGCCCGAAGAGGCGCAGGGAAGACGCGTGGACGTCGCCCT
>CAZZAH010000239.1:1254-3233 GCA_964652115.1 uncultured bacterium
CGCTATCCGGGGTGGGATCCGCCCGGTTCGCCGTCGCGTCCGGGGCTCGTGCATCGGCTCGATCGTGACACGAGCGGGCTCTTGGTCGTGGCGCGGCGCCAGTCGGCCTACCTCGATCTCACGCGCCAAATCCAGAGCCGGGAGATGACGCGGCGATACATCGCGCTCGCTTGGGGCAATCCGACGCAGGCCTCGGGCGAGATCGACGCGCCGATCGCGCGCGATCCGCACAGCCGGCTCCGAATGGCGGTCCATCCGAAGGGGAGACCGGCGCTGACGCGCTATCGCGTGCTTCACAACTTCGATTGGCTGTCGATCATCGAGCTCTCGCTCGGCACCGGTCGCACGCACCAGATTCGCGTGCACCTCGCGTCACTCGGGCACCCGATCTTCGGAGATACGGTCTACGGTGAAACCCGTTCGTGGCTCGATCGCCTGCCCGCCGCGAGGAGGCAGCTGCTCGCCGGTTGGCTCCGCCGCTTGAACCGTCAGGCGCTCCATGCGTATCATCTGGCCTGCCGGCACCCCTCGAGCGGTGGACGACTGCGCTTCGAGAGCCCGCTGCCGGTAGAGCTCGATCAGGTTCTTCTCCAGTTGCGCGCCGAGGAAGCGAGCGGATGAGGATCAAGCAGGAGGCAGTGGGCAGTACCGGCGTGGTCCGCTTGTCGGGCCAGTTGATGGGGGGGCCGGATGCCGACCAAGTTCGAGAGTCGATCGCCGCGCTCATGCAGCAAGGCATGAAGGCGATTTTGATCGACCTCAACGAAGTGTCGTGGGTCAACTCGACCGGCCTGGGGGTGCTCATTTCCAGCCACATCATGGTCGAGAACCAGGGGTGCTCGCTCAAGCTGATGCGCATCTCGAAGCGCATCGAATCGATCTTCCTGGTCACCCGCCT
This sequence comes from uncultured bacterium, assembly GCA_964652115.1. Classification (GTDB taxonomy): domain Bacteria; phylum Eisenbacteria; class RBG-16-71-46; order CAIMUX01; family CAIMUX01; genus JADJQY01. The sequence continues at coordinate 2,153 of CAZZAH010000239.1, forward strand.
CAACACCGTGTTCCAGATCTTCGAAGATGAGGCCTCCGCGCTGTCGAGCTGCGCGGGATGAGCCGAGAGCGACGCTGAGTACGATGGCACCACCGGAACGAGAGAAGCCCGTGTCGAAACCTCGGGCCCCGCTGCCCTCGCTCGATCCCTCTCGTGAGGTCCTGCTCACCATCCCCAGTCGCCTCGACATGCTCGCGGTGCTCGATCAGCTCGTGCAGGCGCTGGTCCACCAATATGACTTCGACGAGGACACCGTGAACGCGGTCGCGACCTCGATCATCGAAGCGGGCACGAACGCGATCCAGCATGGCCACGGCGAACGCGCCGATCTGCCGGTGCACTTCCGCTTCAAGGTCGAGCCCGATCGTTTCGAAGCCTGGGTCGCCGACTCGGGCGCCGGGTTCGATCTCTCCAGCGTTCTGACCATCGATCCGACCGGACCGGAGGGTCTGCTCAACTCACGCGGCCGCGGCATCTACATCATGCGCGCGATGATGGATGAGGTCGATTTCGACATCCACAAGGGCAAGGGCGTGGTGGTTCATCTGCTCAAACGTCGATCGACGAACGGCGGCAACCCGGCCACGCTGTCCTAGCTCGATCGGTGAGCGACGATCCCGCCCTTCCGCACACGCGCCACTCGCCTCCGGGCGCAATCCTCGCGATCGACTTTGGCCCTCGCCGTGTCGGGTTCGCGCGCAGCGATCCTGATCAGCGGCTTGCCTTCGGGCTCGATACGCTCATCGGTCCGCGCGAGCGTTCGCTCTTCTCGCGTCAAGGCGCGCATCCCATGCTCGACGCGCGACTGCGGAAGCTCCTCGAGGAGGAGCCGGTGGCGCTGGTGCTGATCGGAGACCCGCGACACGAGAGCGGGGAAGCGGGAGACGCGAGCGCGCGCGTCCGTCGACTGGGTGCGTGGATCGGGCGGACTTTCCGCCTGCCGGTGCGCTACTGGGATGAGTACGGCACCACCATCGCCGCGGCCGAATCGCTCGTCGATGCCACACGACACGTCCGGCGCGCGCCGGGCGTCAAGGATCGCCTCGCGGCGCAGCATCTCCTCCAGAGCTTCCTCGACGCG
>CAZZAH010000239.1:3333-4927 GCA_964652115.1 uncultured bacterium
CCATCGCGCGTCGACTGGTCACGCTCGGGTGGGTCGGCACCGACCTCCCGATGCGCTGGGAAGCGCGTCGCCGCGGATGGGATCGTCGCGTCTATCCCGGCTACTACCGCTGGCGTCGAGGCGAACGCGTGCAGGGGCTGCTCGAACGTCTCGCTCGCGGCGAGATCGAGGAAGCGAAGGTCACCTTTCCCGAGGGTTGGCGTGCGGCGCGGATCCTCGCCGTGCTCGCCGACTCCGCCAACGTTCCTCTGCGCGATCTCGAGCAGCTGGCCGTTGATCCCGCGTTCCTGCAGAGCGAAGGGGTGCCCGGTCCCGGCATCGAAGGCTATCTGCTCCCCGACACCTATCGCGTTCCGAAGGGAGAAGACCCGCGCTTTCTCCTCCATCGGCTGATCGCGCCGGCGGTCGGCTTCTACCGTGATTCGCTCGAGGTGGAGGCGGCGGCGCGCGGGCTCGACATGCGCACCCTCTGGACCATGGCCTCGATCATCGAGTCCGAGGCGGCGCGAGCGGAGGAGCGGGCGCGCATCGCGAGCGTCTATTGGAATCGCCTCAAGCTCGGCATGCGGCTCGAAGCGGATCCGACCGTCCTCTTCGCGCTCGGACGCGCGCCGGGTCGCGTCACCTTTGCGGATCTCGCGGTCGAGTCGCCCTACAACACTTACAGGAACACGGGGCTTCCGCCGGGACCGATCTGCTGTCCCGGACGCGCGGCGTTGCGCGCCGCGGTTCGTCCGGTCCCCGAGGTCGACGCCCTCTTCTTTGTGGCTCGTGGCGACGGCAGCCATGTATTCTCGCGAACATTCGCCCAGCACAGCGCGGCGATCCGCGCGTTACGCGCCGCGCGTAAGCTCCAAACGAAGCGGGCGGAGGAACCGTAGGTTCGGGAATGCGTTCAGCGTCCGCCGCCGAGGTGGCGAGCGGGCTCCACGATAACCATGTCGGATCGGCGCGAGGGGGTAGGCAGGAGAATGGGGAAGTTGAGCGGCGTGCCACGGCGCGCTATCCACGTCTGTCTGTTGGCGATTCTTCTGGTCCTGACGAATCTCCCCGGCGCGGTGTTCGCGAAGAAAAATGCAGGTGGGGTCCTCGTCCTTCACTGCGCGACCCAGGTTTCGCCCGAAACTCCCGCCGACAAGCTCTGCGAGGCCGCGGTCCTCACTCAGTCCTCGGATGCGCTGACGCGCTTTCCCGGAGACGGTAAGCGAGTCGTCGTCTTCGTCTATGCCGCCTTCGACGCCGACAGCGTGGTCGACATGCGCGCCGTCACCTTCGGCCTTCGCTTCACCGCCAACGTAAAGATCGCGGGCAGCGGTATCTGCAACGGCGGCGGGCTGGCGATTCCCACCCCGGGCTGGCCGTCGTCGGGCACCGGCGTCTCCTTCATGTTCGATCCCTCGTCGAAGGAGCGGATGGTCCCGATCTACTGGTTCCTCGTGTCGTGCGTCGGCCCCGGCTATCTCGAGGTGACGCCGAATCCGAATCAGCACATGGGCGGCAACTTCGCCGACAGCTCGGTGCCCGCTTTGCTCGAACCGGTGGCCGGCTACGGCGCGATCGGATTCGACCTCGAGGGCTCGATTCCGGTGCCGGG
>CAZZAH010000239.1:5027-6815 GCA_964652115.1 uncultured bacterium
GTGCCCTGTCAGGGCGACCCCTGTCCCAAGCCGGGCACCCCGGAGAGCGGGCGTTGAACCCCTGCTCTGATTCGAGCCCGGTCGCCGCTCGGCAGTGGGGCAGCGCCGTGCTCGCGCCTGCTCTGCGAGAGAAGCTCGACCTGCTTGCCACGCATTTGGAATCGCGGGCGCCTCTACTCATCGCGTTTTCGGGCGGCGTCGATAGCGCTTTCCTCCTCGCGGTCGCGAGTCGAGCCGTGCCCGACGCGGTGCGGGCGGTTTTGGGCGTCTCGGCCTCTCTCTCCGCGGAGAGTCACGAGATCGCGCGACGGGTGGCCCAGAGCCTGGGCGTCCTCTTGGAAGAGGTCCCGACCGGTGAGGTCGAGCTCCCGCGGTATCAGGCCAACGGTCCCGATCGTTGTTTTCACTGCAAGGACACGCTCTACGCGACCATGACCGCGCTCTGCGACGCCGCGGTCGACGCGACGTTGATGGATGGGACGAACCTCGACGATGTCGCCGACGTGCGACCGGGGCGTCGGGCGGCGGCCCTCCATCGCGTGGAGAGCCCGCTCCTGGAGCTGGGATGGAGCAAGGCCGAGATCCGCGAGGCGAGCCATGCGCTGGGGTTGGAGACCTGGGATCGTCCGGCGTCTCCCTGTTTGAGCTCGCGGGTGCCGCACGGCACGCGTGTCACGCCGGACGTGCTGCGCCGGATCGAAGCCGCCGAGGCGGGGCTCCGTGCTCTCGGCTTCGCCGAGCTTAGGGTCAGGCACCACGACACCATCGCGCGCCTCGAGCTGCCGGCGGGGGACATGGACCTCTTGCTCGCCCGAAGAGCGGAGGTGGTGGAAGCTGTCTTGCGCGCCGGTTACCTTCACGTGACCCTCGACCTTGGCGGGTACCGTGTGGGCGGCGCGGACGGCGCGACACGAAGGGTGATCCCCACTTCGGCGATTCGGGCCGTGCCCGGCGCGTCGAGCGAGTCAGGAGGAGCCGCACCAGGGGCGGCCGCCGCAGGAGGCAACCATGGCGAAGGCTGATCCGAAGCCCCTGCCCCGAAAGAAGGGGAGGGTGCAGGACCTGGACGATCTCCAGAGTCTCGACTTCACGCGGAAGAACTGGACCCTACTGGGATCTGGGCTCGCCGCTATCGTGGCCGGTTTCTTGCTGCTTCGCGCGGGTGACATCACGCTCGCGCCGATCCTGCTGGTTGGGGGGTACCTCGTCCTCATCCCGCTCGCGCTGGTGGCTCGGCCCAAGGTCGAGGCCACCGTGGAGCGAAAAGAGCCGTAGCTTGAGCTGCGGAAGGGTCCCAAACCGCTTAGGTCCGGGGCGAATAGCTCAGTTGGTTAGAGCACCTGCCTTACAAGCAGGGGGTCACAGGTTCAAATCCTGTTTCGCCCACCAAACTCCCTTAAGCTGTCGGCCAACGCCGATTTCCTTTCGGCTTAACGAAAAACCGAGTTGACCACTCTCGGAAACGGCTGGTAATCTTCTTTCCGTGCAAGCCAGTAGTGGATTCGCTCCGGGGGTCGAACCCCGAGCGGGCGACCACGTGAATGCGTAAAAAACAGGAAATCCTCGCGTTAGGTAGTGACTGAAAGATCAGTGCTTAGCAACACGCTCCTATCATCTGCTTCTGGGAGGTCTGTTCGATGAAGAAGCTACTTTCCGCCGCGTTCGCGCTTGCACTTTGCAGCACGATCGCGATGGCGGATGTGCCGGATCCGAGTCAGTGTTCGGTCTCGCCGTCGGACGCGCTCTTGGGCGTGGTCTGCTGCCCGAACATCCCCTCGGCTCTCACGG
>CAZZAH010000240.1:0-1884 GCA_964652115.1 uncultured bacterium
CCGAGCTCCATCGCGATCGCGACGTCCGACGCGGTGCCGACGCCCGCGTCGACGATGATCGGCACCGATACCGTCTCGCGGATGATCGCGAGGTTATACGGATTCCGGATGCCGAGCCCGGAGCCGATCGGCGCCGCCAGCGGCATCACCGCCGGGCAACCCATCGCCTCGAGCTCCTTGCAGATGATCGGATCGTCCGAGGTGTAGGGCAGGACGTCGAAGCCGTCCTTGATCAGGATCTCCGCCGCCTTCAAGAGCCCGCGCACATCGGGGAAGAGGGTCTTGGGATCGCCGATCACCTCGAGCTTGACCAGCTTGGTGTCGAGCGCCTCGCGCGCGAGCCGCGCGGTCAGGACCGCGTCCTCGACCGTGTAGCAACCGGCGGTGTTGGGGAGGAGCGCGTACTTCTTCAGGTCGATGAAGTCGAGCAGGCTCTCGCCGCGGCCGAGCTGGAGGCTGATGCGTCTAAGCGCCACCGTCACGAGCTCCGCGCCGCTCTCTTCCAATGCGCGGGCCGTCTGCTCGAAGTCCTTGTACTTGCCGGTGCCGACCATCAGTCGCGAGCGATAGGTTCGCCCCGCGATGGTGAGCAGGTTTCCGGTTTCGTTCTCGCGCGCCGACATCCTCGTCCTCCTTGCCCTCATCCGACCCTGGCGTCATCCACCTTGCACGGCTTGGATCACCTCGATCCGGTCGCCGTCCGCGATCGGCGTCGTGCCGAGCTCGCGCCGCGGCACCACGCGCTCATTCAGCGCGACCGCGATGCCGGGCCGTTCCGGATCGAGCGAGAGCGCCCGAAGCAGCGCGGCCAGTGTGTCGACCGCACCGATCTCCCGCTCTTCGCCGTTGACCTTGAGTTTCATCCGTCGCTCCGCCTTAGCTCGCGTGCTGACCCAGGTAATCGATGACCATCTTCGCCAGACGTGTCGCCGCCACCGGCGCGAGCAGGATGCCATGTCGATAGAGCCCCAGGCCGTGAAAGAGCCCTTTTCGCTGGTCGGCGACCATCTGCGGCTCGCCCTCGCCCGCCATCGGACGAAGCGCGCTCCAGGCTCCGACGAAGCTCCAACCGGCGGAAGCGGGCACGAGGCGCATTCCCGCGCCGAGCACCGAGGTGATTCCTTGCGCGGTGACGCCGGCGAAGGGGCCGACCGCCTCGCTGGTCGCGCCGACGATGACCGAGCCGTCGGCCTGCGGCACGAGGTAACCGACGCCCGGCGCCTGGATCACGCGGCGAATTCCATCGAGCGAGCTCGGCGGCCTGAGTCGAATCGCCTGACCACGCACCGGCCGCGCGCGATAGCGCTCGAGATCCTCAGGTAGAAGGAAGCGATCGGCGCCTGCTCCGGTCGCGTTCAGCACCGAACCGCCCAGCACCACGCCGTTCGCGGTCTCGACGCCGACGACGCGTTGCTGCCTCACCGTCAGCCCCAGGCCATGGAGCGGAATCCACTCGCCGCCCTGTCGCTCGAAGGCGGAGCGAAGCGCGATGTGGAGGCTCCGCGTGCTGACGTAGCCTTCGTCCTCGAGCAGCACGGCGCCCGCGTGACGCGCGGCGAGCAGCGGCTCCTCCTGCTCGAGCTCGTCCGGCTCGAGGTATCGCGTCCGCGCGCCCATCTCCTCGAAGTTCTTGGTCAGCGTGCGCAGTCGTTCGCCGTCTCCCGGCGCGAGCGAGGGAAGGAGCGTCCCCGGAAAGGCGAGCTCGATCTTGCAGCCGGAGAGCGCCTCGACCTGCGCGATGTAAGCCGGATAGCTCGCGCGGCCGTGCTTCATCAGCTCCTGCAGGAAGGTCGTTTCGATCAGCTCGGCATAGGGCGAGAGCATGCCGGCCGCGGCCAAGGTGGCGCTCTTCTCCGGCGCCTCGTCGAAGAGGGTGACGCGCAG
>CAZZAH010000240.1:1984-4646 GCA_964652115.1 uncultured bacterium
GGTTGGTTCGCCGTCTGGATGTTCGAGGCGGGGCTCGCCATCGCGATCTCGATCGGCGCGGCCGTCCTTAAGTCGAAGCGTGCCGGCGCGCCCTTTCTCGGCGGGCCGGGACGACGGTTCGTGCAGGGGTTCCTACCTGCCGCCTTCGTCGGGTTGATGCTGACGGTCTGGCTCGCGAGCGAGGGACGGTACAACCGGATGCCGGGCGTCTGGCTCCTGACCTACGGCGCCTCGGTGGCGACGGCCGGCGCCTTCTCGGTCGCGGCGATCCCGGTCATGGGGACTTCGTTCCTGGTCCTGGGCGCGGCGACGCTCCTTCTCCCGGTCGGGTGGGGCGATCTCGCCCTCGCCGCCGGCTTCGGCGGGCTGCACATTGGATTCGGGGCATACATCGCGAGGAAACATGGCGGCTAAAGAGGGTAGCGCGGCGGCCAAGCGCCGTCGGAGTGAGGTCGGCAAGGCGCCGAGGGCCATCGCGGCCTCGGAGAACCATGCGCCCGACCTCGATCGGTTGATCCACGAACGACTTCGCCTGGGGATCCTCTCCGCTCTCGCGACGTCGGAGTCGTTGACCTTCAACGAGCTCAAGGCGGTCCTTCGCACCACGGACGGCAACTTGAGCGTCCACGCGCGAAAGCTGGAGGAAGCGAGCTACATCACCTGCGAGAAGTCGTTTCGGGATCGGACGCCTCGGACCGAATACCGCCTGACCGCCACCGGCCGCCGAGCGCTCGAGCGCTATCTCGAGCACATGGAGGCGCTGATCCGCGCCGCCCGGGGGCAGTGAGCCCCGCCGTTCTCAGCTTTCCCTCATTGCGGTCCGCTGCCCAAAGGCGGTATCACCGTCCGGCCGGGGTTCGCTCGCGGGTAACCCGAGGCATCGGTCAAGATGACCTCGCCCGAGGTCGAGCAACAAGGGACAACGCATCTTGAGGCCCCCGAGCACCTGGCGAATGAAGAAGTCCGGACCCCCGAAAGAACCCGACCCGACGCGACGCTCCAAGTCCGAGAAGCCGCCGGCGACCGGCGCTGCCTCCTCGGGGGAAGCCGCGGGCGGTTCGAGCCGTCAGCTCGATCCCGAGCGTGCCCGTCTGGCCGAGGACGCCCGCCGCGACAAGAACTGGAAGCGGTGGGGGCCTTACCTCTCCGAGCGGCAGTGGGGCACGGTCCGCGAGGACTACTCCGAGAACGGCGACTGCTGGGGCTACTTCCCGCACGACCACGCGCGCTCTCGCGCCTACCGCTGGGGCGAAGACGGGCTCCTGGGCATCTCCGATCGCGAGGGGCGCCTCTGCTTCGCCCTCTCCCTCTGGAACGGCAAGGACCCGATCCTGAAGGAGCGCCTCTTCGGCCTGACCGGTCCGGAGGGAAATCACGGCGAGGATGTGAAGGAGCTCTACTTCTACCTCGACTCGACCCCGACCCACTCCTACATGAAGGCGCTGTACAAGTACCCGCAGGGCGAATTCCCCTACGCCGCGCTGGTGGAGGAGAACCGCAAGCGGGGGATGGACGCGCCGGAGTACGAGCTGGTCGACACCGGCCTGTTCGACCAAAACCGCTACTTCGATGTGCAAGTCGAGTACGCCAAGGCCTCGCCCGACGATATCCTCGTTCGCTTGACCATCTACAACCGAGGGCCCGAGGCGGCGACGCTGCATCTTCTGCCGACGCTCTGGTTCCGAAACACCTGGGCGTGGGGCCGAACGGGAGAGGACTACTGGTCGCGGCCGGAGCTCGAGCGCGCCGGGGCGCTGTCGATTCTCGCCACTCATCCCAGCCTCGGGAGCTTTCGCCTGGATGCCGAGCCGGCGCCGTCGGCCGCGAGCTCCGTCCCCACGCCGGCCCTGCCGGTGCCGGAAGCCGCCGGGCTCATCGATCCGGCGCTCGCGTCGCTTCGCCGATCGCCCGCGGGAACGGTGCCGCTGATCCTCTTCACCGAGAACGAGACGAACTACCCGCGCATCTTCGGCGTGAAGGGCGATCTGCCGTACGTGAAGGACGCCTTCCACCGTCATGTGGTCGACCGCGAGCCCGACGCGATCAACCCGCACGACGTGGGAACGAAGGCCGCCTTTCACTACATCCTGGTCGTGCCGGCGGAGGGGAAGCGCACGGTGCGGTTGCGCCTCTCGGCCGATGAGCAACGGCGGGCCGATCCGTTCGACGAGTTCGAGAGCGTTCTCGCCGAGCGCATCCGCGAAGCCGATCAGTTCTACGCGAGCGTGGTGAAGCAGGAGCTTCCGATCGAGGCGAAGCGTGTGCTCCGGCAGGCTTACGCGGGCCTCCTCTGGAGCAAGCAGTTCTTCTATTACGTGGTGAAGGACTGGATCGAGGGCGACCCGTCCCAGCCGACCCCTCCACCGGGCCGGGCGCTCGGACGAAACCGCGATTGGAAGCACCTCCACGCGCGCGACGTCCTCTCGATGCCGGACAAGTGGGAGTATCCCTGGTTCGCCGCCTGGGACCTTGCCTTTCACATGATCCCGCTGGCTGAGATCGACCCCAAGTTTGCCATGGACCAGCTCGTGCTTCTGCTGCGCGAGTGGTATACGCACCCGAATGGGCAGATGCCGGCCTACGAGTTCGCCTTCGGTGACGTCAATCCTCCGGTGCATGCCTGGGCCTGCTGGCGCGTGTACAAGATGACCGCGCCGCGCGG